>NZ_AEEA01000059.1 GCF_000297095.1 Treponema primitia ZAS-1
GCCCAATATCTTGATGAGCCGCTTATTAATCTCGTGCAGAACTTCAGGGCTCACCGCCCCAAGACGTTTGCCGATATTTGCCAGCGGAATTGCCATCAGTTTATCTAAACAAATAAAGCTGTCATGCAAGAGCCCATTGCGTTCATCAGCGGCAATCGGTAAGCGGACCATCGAAGCGGGCGCATCTTCGGATGTAATCAATGCAAGAATATCCGTGCTTGTTTCCAGATATGCTTCTGATTGGATTACCAGCGCCGGACGGGGCTTGCTCGCCAAACCTGACCATTGCACCGTCCATATTTCGCCACGCCGGATTATCGGCTTAGGGTGCATCAAAATAGTCCTTCGCAAAGCCCGCAATGAACTGGTTCATCTCATCTTCCGAGGTAAAATCTTCATAGGGGGCCGTATTTTCTCCCGGGCCGCCCGCTGGAACCGCGCCGGTTTCAACCAATATGCGGGCGTACTGGTACAAGGTATCAAGAAGCTCCGGAGACTTGAGCTTTCGCACTTCGTCAATAACCATTTGCTGTGTCATCAGTACCCCCATAGGGTCAGTATAGTTCCCCAAAAGGGGTGCAGTCAACGCATCGGCGGCCAAAAAGGCGCCTAACACCGGATTCACCAACGCCAGGCGCCGTATTCGCACAGCCCTAATAAATACGCCCCACCGG
>NZ_AEEA01000060.1 GCF_000297095.1 Treponema primitia ZAS-1
TCTTTTCGCTCATGTCGTGCACCCACTGGATCGTCACGGCATCCACGATGATAGTTTGGGCCTCGCGCAAGCGGGCCCGGTCGGTGAAGAAGCCGCCGGGTTTGCCCGAAAGCTTCGGGGTGGTGCGGGTCAAAAGTTCGTCCAGAGCGTCATATTCTTCGTCGGTCATATCATCAGCCATAGTATCCTCCTAAATGGTGACAAGCGCGCGCCACCCAGGGCGGCACGGCATGGCGTGGAACACACGGATAGTGTTCTCGTTAATACGATTATACAGTACTTCAAGCAGATTTGCATTGCCGTCAAAGCCCAGGAGCAGGTACTTATCAGAAAAATCCTCCATGAGATCTTCGTATTGGGGGTGGTTTACCGCCTGGGAGATGGCTTCTTTGGTAACCCCGTGCTTGAACGCAGATGGTACGAAGGTGATTGCCTCATCCATGGTTCCAGTTTACCGCAAAACAGGCGTTTGAGCAAGAAAAAAGGCGGATCAGGTGGCCGACACCTTTTTTGCCAAAAAAAACAAAAAATCCCACTAAAAATAATTTCCCGCTAAAGCATTTTTCACGGCGGCTCCATAAAGGGGGGGTATGGGGGAAGTCCGGCCGTTGGCCCGGGGTCCCCCGGTGTGGTATACTAATCGTAATGGAGAAGAAGGCAGCATGATACTCAACCAAGCCCAAAGGGCGAAGGTTCCCCTCTTGATGGGAACGGTGTATGAAGAAATCACCCTGAAAAATCTGGGTGATGTAAGTGCGGCTGAGCGTGGGCATCTGGCAGAACCGGAAATCCGGGAAATGACGGTACGGTCCGTCGTCGATACCGGGGCGGAGACCCTGGTTATCAGCGAAGCGGTGCAAAAAGAGCTGGGCCTGCGGACGAAGCGTG
>NZ_AEEA01000061.1 GCF_000297095.1 Treponema primitia ZAS-1
GGGACGCATGGCTATATCACTAAAAAATCGGCGGGGGCTATGATGAAAGATTTCTTTGGAAAATGCTTTTTATTTCCGGTAACCAGGAGCGATTTTCCACTCATTGCAGTATCATAAAATATTCTATCTTCCTCATCAATAAATGGAATAGTACTTACATCCGGATTGATGAGGGTACCCTTTTCTTGCAAGGTTTTAAGTATTATACTAACCTGTCTTTGATCAAAGTTAAATTGCGGCCGGGATAACACATCTTCATACTCAAATATAATATTCCGGGAATACCAATACTCAATCTCATTATCAAACACCATATCAAGGATTTTTGCGCAATTACCGTTTCTTGAAAGTATAGCGGAAACAATTATATTAGTATCAAGTACAACCCGGGGGGTCAATATTTTTTCCTACGAGGATTGGCTTTTCGTCCCCTCGTAAGGATCCGCTCTTTGTGTACAGCGGCTATCTCAGCATTGATTTCATCCATGGTCATCGAAGCGGTTCCGTTTTTAACTGCGGCGTTTTGCAATTCCCGCAAAGCTCGTTTCGCCTGCATTTGCCGTATGTCTGAAAGCATATCCTCCAGGGTCAACTCGCTGACTTCAAGCATAATCGCCGCCGGCTTCCCGTTATTGGTTACCACCAGTTTTTTGTCCTCCGTAAGCATTTCCTTAATTTTCCCGGTGGATGTTCTGAGTTCCCGCATGGATAAAAATTTCAAGGCGCCCATAATATACCTCTTATTTTAAGTATACCATATTGGTATACAATCGTCAATCAAAACGTTCACAAATTGCTTAATCCCCTATGGACCCCTTAACTTGGTTTCGAGAACGCACAATACGAAGTATGGGGGCCTGCCAGCTGGAACAAATATCCGGAACCCCCAAAGGGTCCCCCTGATATTTGTTCCACTGTCACCCCCGATAACTTAGTGTGTGTGCGTTCCCGAGCCGCTTAGGGGGTCCATAGGGGCTTTTGTTTCACTTAACGGAGTGTAGCTGTAGTCCAGCGGTACCTCCGAATACGTTAGTGCGTTCCCGAACTGTTTGGGGATCCATAGGGTTTCTGCCGCATAACTTAGCGGCAAGACTCAGCAGCTCCATCTACCCAGCCTGCCTCACCGGTTCTGCGAACCGGCCCGGTGAAGCCATGCGCCCCCGAGGCTCGAAAACACACTTACACATAGTACGGAGTGGGGTGTCAGGAAGGAAAAGTATGGAGGGACCCTCTGGGAGGTCCCATGCTTTTCTTTCCTGACAGGCCCCCCCTTACCATTTGTGTGCTTTCGGGAACCCAGTATGCGCGTGGCTTCACCGGGTAGTAACGATCCAGGTTCTTCCGCCGGCCAACCCCCAGCGGCGGTTTACGTAAGACGAAAAGGCATTAGCTTCTGCGGAAAAGGCGGCGGCAAGTTCAGGCCAGGTACCGGTGGCTTCATCCTGGGGGGGGAGTACCGTATAGCGCCAGGTACTCTCATTGATCCGTCCCGCCAGGGTTTCCCCGAAATATCTGGGCGCCAGGGAGGCCGGCTGCTGGAGACAGTGGGCCATGAACTCGTTTACCATCAGGTACGAATCGGCCATATCGTAATGCTGAAAATCAAAATAGGACAGGATAAACCGTTTCGCGGTCCGGGGAAGCGTATCCCAGCGGCGGCGGCTAAAGTCCCGAAAATCTTCGTCAATGAAAAACAAACCGTGGAATCCCTCGTGGGCCATGAAGAGGTTGCGGAGATAATCCGGCGATTCCCGGGAGATCGCGATGATCGCCCCCTTCCCGCTTGTATATCCGGAATTGTTCAAAACGATGATTCCCGCATGTAAAAGAATGGCCTCCAGTTCCCGTTCCTCCGGCAGCAACGGAAAATTCTGCGCCCGGGCTGCCTCAAAAAACCGGGCCAGATCCTCCGCCCGGTAATCGTGGGCGTTCCAGCCGTGGAGATCCGCAATCTCCGCATCCGGGGCAAGGCGGCCGCGGAAGCCGGTCTTTTCCGTAAAGAAGGCGAGCCGTTTAAGCATCCGATCCTGGACCGCATAATCCGCGGTATCAAAGATGAGTATCGAAGGAAAACGGTCCCACCGGAAAAGCTCGAAGCGCGGGTCCCGCCAGGCTGCCCGGGAATAAGCCAGGATAAACCCCGGGTCCGCCGTCACCGGTTCCGCCGGGAAAGGCCGGTTCACCGCGATTCCCAGGCGCAGGGAAGCTGTGGGCTTTCCGCTTATCCTCAGGGGATAGGGATCATCGGGAAAAACTCCCCAGGGGATGAAGATCCGTTCCGTTTTCTGAAAATTCCACTCATAGGAAACCGTAGCTGCCTCAACGCGGTATCCGATATTTCCCCCGGAATCTTCTCCAAGCACGGTTTGTAATTCCGTCCTGCCCTTAATCCGGTAGGGCTTAAGGGGATCGATACGCAGGGCATCATCCTGGGGATCGTAAAATACAAAAGGGGTGGCGGACAGCGCCGTTTCTTCCATGGCAAACCCATACCAGCGCTTGATTATTCCCAGCGCAGTAAGTTCAAACCAAAAATCCTCACCGGGGCTAAGCGTTTTTGCATCATCCTTTTTCTCCAAAGTAACAGTAATAGTGTGGATTGGATCGGAAGCGAGGGGAATTCCGTAACGGATCCTGCCGGGGACTGTTTCGATCCCCAGGAAAGAGGCGTCCAGGGGAAGCAGCCACGCGGTATTTTCGTTTATCTCCAGGGTAATTTGATACTCGGTGGCCAGTTCATTTGGAAAACGGTAGTCCAATTCCAGGGACAGATTTTCTCCCCCTGCCCCGGCGCCTTCCAGTACATAACTCAATTTTTGCGGCTTGGCCAGGGAGATACGCCCGGAAAGGGACTCCTTGGAAAGGGCATACAGTACCGCCCCGTCCCCCGCGCCGTACAGGGCTATGCCGGCAGGCTCCTTATAGGCGGTACAGGATACGAAACCCAGGGAAAGCAGGAATAGGCGCCAAAAAATCCCGACTGGTTTTTTAAAGGGCATGTCGCTCAGCCGTTACAGGGCAATAATTCCCCGGGCCATAAGCTGGGCCAGGGAATACTTCCTTTCCATGGTCAGATCCCCCTCGTTGTGGAGAAACGTTTCAAACTGGGTAAGAAACGATTCGGGCAGAACCGAAAGTCCGTGTATCTGCTTAAAATAGGCCCGATGGGAAGGTTCAAAGCGCCGGTTAATACAGAAGAGGGTTAAACAGGCGGCTTTAATAAAGCCTGCGGAGGAGATCAGGTAGTGAAAGTCATCCCCCTGGATCAGAGCAGCGCCGAGATCGCTCAAATAATGTTCCATCTTGGACTGATTGGCATCCCGTATGGTTTGCCAGAAAGAAATATCCAGGTTGAGAAGCCGTTCCCGTATCTTCTCTATCCAGTCGGTCCTGGCAAAGAGAATTTCCCCATAGCTCAGCCGGTAATACCCATAGGTACCGGAATCTTTAATAAGCCACAGCAGATCCCGTTTAGTATCCGCAATATCAATAAGCTCATCGATCTTCCCGGTGGCCTTATACTCAATCCGTACCGGTATATCCCCAACGAGGAACCGATCTTTGTTACCCTGGTTTGCGGTTTCAAAGACCACCGCATCATCGCCGTAAAAAGCGCAGCGTTCTTCCGGCTTTGGTATGGCGCCGGAACAAAATACATCCAGGATAAGGGCAAAATAGGAATCCAGCGTATCCGGCTGTGCGGCCTCATTAAGGGAAACACATTCAACGCCGGGCCAGCCGGAAAGCACTCCAACGAATCGGTCCACCAGAAGCTTAGTCTTATATTTCATTGTTTTTCCTTATATAATCAGTATAGCATGGGAACGCAACTATGAAAACTCATGATTCCATTCATTTTGTGATTCTTATTCCCCATCCTTCCATGGGCGCTCCCCTCCGTGCTCAAAGCCGCTTCCTCTTTGCCGCCGGCATACATGGCGCGTGGTCCTTCCCGCAGGCCGCTCCCCTAGCCCGGGTTTTACGGCCCCTTAACCCGGACGAACTCAAATCCCTGGCCGCAGAGCTCCGGTCCGCCGCCATTGGCAGCAAATTCAGCCTTGGTAAGCCGGCTTTGGTTCCCTGCCCTGGTTTCCACAGCTTTTTCGGCCCGGCCCTCGACCTGCTCCCTCCCCCGCTGCCCTATCCCGGGGTACTGTATCCCTTCCCCAGCCTGGTCCTCTGCACTGCCTTGGCTGCCCCGGTGGATGGGCCGCTCCTGGAACAGAGCCGGGATATGCCGCCCGTAAACCCCGTTTTTTTTAGGGCGGCCATGGTGGCCAACCTGGCCATAAAACCCTTAAAAGGCGCCGGGGACTATTCCTTTACCTGGCGCATAGGCAAGCCCCGTTGGCTCCCCTCCCCCCGTAAATCTTCCCCCAGGGAAATTTCCTAATATGACGAACTGTTTGCGCATTGCCGGAGCATCGATACTCCTGGACATAAAGGCCGTGCCGGGTTCCTCAAAATCACAAATCGCAGGCCTCAGCGAAAACCGCCTGCGGATAAAAATCGCCGCAGCCCCCGAAGACGGCAAGGCCAACGCGGAACTCCGCTCCTTCCTGGCAAAGACCCTGGACTGCCCCAAGAAAGACATCACCCTTACTGCGGGGGAAAAGTCCCGGCTTAAAACTCTGGCTCTGCCATTGACGGTGCGGGAGAAGCTGGAAAAAATTATTGCTAATTCCTAATTCCCAATTTCTCGTTGTACAGATCGAGGTTAACCCTGTCGAAGCACACAAAGACTAACTTGGTTATGGATGGTGTTTTTGGCAGGGTTTCCATTACCGCGTCTATGGCCACGGCAACGGCCAGTTCCTTTGGGTAGCCGTAGACCCCGGTACTGATATTTGGGAAAGCAATACTGTGGCAGGCTGAATCCCGGGCAAGGATGATGCTGTTCCGGTAGCAGGAAGCCAGTAAGGCCGGTTCGCCCCGGGAGCCTCCGTACCAGACCGGGCCCACGGTGTGGATGATTTTCCTGCAGGGCAGCTTGTAGGCGCCGGTGATAACCGCCTCCCCTGCGGGACAGGGACCGCCCTCTACATCCCGGCGCGCTTCGGCGATACGACGGCACTCCGCTAAAAGCTCCGGCCCCGCAGCCCGGTGTATGGCTCCGTCCACGCCGCCCCCGCCTAAAAGGCTTGAGTTAGCGGCGTTCACGATGGCGTCAACCGAAAGCTTGGTTATATCGCCGAGAACGGCTTCAACGGTGCAGGTAATCATGCTACAAGTATAGTGTATTGGTGGAAGAAAAAAAAGAGCTCGGCGGTTTACGAAATCCCCAAATTTTGCTACACTTGGTCTATAAAAACCCTGGAGGAAAAGCATGGCAGCGCGGATACCTATGAAAAATCCAATCGCCGAGATCGACGGGGACGAAATGACCCGGGTGCTCTGGGCTCTGGTAAAGGAAAAACTGCTCCTTCCCTACGTGGATCTCAAGACCGAATACTACGATCTCAGCCTGACGAACCGGGAAGCCACGGGGGATGCGGTCACCGCCGAATCCGCCCACGCCATCAGCCGCCTGGGGGTTGGGGTAAAGTGCGCCACCATCACCGCCAACAATGCCCGTAAAACCGAGTATGGGTTAAAGACCCTGTACCCAAGCCCGAACGCCACCATCCGGGCAATCCTTGACGGGACGGTGTTCCGCAAACCTATAGTGGCATCCTGTATTACCCCCAGTGTTTCTACCTGGAAGAAGCCCATCGTTATTGCCCGCCATGCCTACGGCGATATCTATAAAAGCGCAGAAATGTTGATCCCCGGCCCCGGCAAGGTAGAGTTGGTGTATACCGCCGCCGATGGATCCGAAAAACGTACTCCGGTGGCGGACATGAAGGGCAGCGGCGTGGTCCTGGGGATGCACAACCTGGATGAATCAATTAAGAGCTTTGCCCGCGCCTGCTTCCTCTACGCCGTCAATGAAAAGCTCCCCATCTGGTTTTCCACTAAGGATACTATTTCTAAAACCTACGATGGCCGGTTTAAGGAACTGTTCAATCAAATATACGAAACTGAGTTTAAGGATACATGCGCCGCCGCGGGAATCAGCTACTTCTACACCCTCATCGACGATGCGGTAGCCCGGGTGGTCAAGGGTGAGGGCGGCTTTCTCTGGGCCTGCAAAAACTACGATGGCGATGTGATGAGCGACATGGTCGCCAGCGCCTCCGGGAGCCTCGCCATGATGACCAGCGTCCTGGTTTCCCCCCAGGGGCCGGTGGAATACGAAGCGGCCCACGGAACAGTGCAGCAGCATTACTACCGCTGGCAGAAGGGCGAAAAGACCAGCACCAACCCTGTGGCCCTGATTTTTGCCTGGACCGGCGCCTTAGCAAAAAGAGCGGAGCTTGATAACACGCCGGAGCTGGGAGATTTTGCAAAAAAGCTGGAACGCGCCGCTCTGGCAGCCATAGAAGCCGGGGAAATGACCGCCGACCTTGCCCGGTTGGCGGTTCCCTCCCCCGCTAAAGCCCTGGACTCCTGGGAATATATTGACGCCGTGGCTTCCCGGCTGTCCTAATCCCGCTTAAGGGCGCTGTCAAAGGCCACGGTGGAGGCGGAAAAGTTGATCCGCCGGACATATTCGCAGCTTTCTGTTGCGCCTGCTTCCCGGTTCATGCCGCTGTCTTCCCATTCCACCGAAAGGGGGCCGGTGTAGCCTGCGGCGTTTAGTTCGCGGATAATACCGTCAAAGTCCACATTGCCATGCCCCAGGGAAACAAAGTTCCAGGCCCTCCTGGTATCCCCAAAGGGCAGGAAGGAACCCAGGATACCCCCAAGTTCATTTTTAAAAAGCTTAACATCCTTCATGTGGACGTGGTAGATCTGCTTTGCAAACTTCCGCACAAATACTGTTTCGCTCACCCCCTGCCATACCAAATGGCTGGGATCAAAATTAAGGCCCAGGGTTTTCCGGTACTTAAATTTTTCCAGAAGCCGCTTGGTGGTGTAATAATCAAAGGCGATTTCCGAAGGGTGCACCTCCAGGGCAAACTTTACCTTACATTCATCAAAGACATCAAAGATAGGCGTCCAGAGATCGTAGATCTTCTGAAACCCCGCTTCGATCATTTCTTCCGATGTTTGGGGGTAGGAATACCACCGTGCCCAAATGGGGGAGCCGGTAAAACCGTTTACCACCTTTACGCCGAATTTCTTCGCCGCCCGGGCGGTGTTCTTCATCTCTTCAACAGCCCAGTCCCGGATCTCCTTAGGCTTCCCCGCAAGCCGGCTTGGGGCAAAATTGTCCAGCCGTTCGTCCCAGAGATCCCCCACGCATTGCCCGGTTAGATGGGCGCTTATGGCCTGGCATTTCAAACCATATTTTTTTAGGGTTTCCCATACCTTGGGTATATATCCATCATCTTTTAAGGCCTTTGAAACATCAAAATGCGCATGGGTTGCCAATTCCAAACCATCGTATCCCATTTTTTTCGCCAGGACGCACAATTCTTCCAGGGAAAGATCCCCAAATTGTCCCGACGCAAGCGTAACTATTCTAGTCATCATTCCTCCTATTTGATCTGCACAGGCTTCTTTGATGAAGCTGATTTATACATGGCGTCAATTATCTTCATCAACACTAAGGCTTCTTCCGGTTTATTTAATGGCTCGGCTTTGCCGGAAATGGCCTGCACAAAATTGGCGGCATTGGCCACCCGGCCCATGTGTTCATCCTTTTCGGTTTTAATGTCCAGATCCACCTGGTTGCCGAATTCTTCGGTAAAGAGACGACAGCTATCTATACAGGTTTCATCAATACCCTCAATTTCAAAGAGCCGTTCCACCTTACCCCCGGCCTTAGTTCCCTGGAAGGTAACGGACACCACTTCCCGTTCATTAAACTCCGCCCAGGAATTGCGGATCTGGAGGCTCTGTCCTGTTTTGAAGGTAAGCATGGCATGGCAGGATGATTCCACATCCGTAACCCCCTTGGCCGCATCGGGGATACCCCAGGGTCCTTTGAATGCCTTGTTGTCCATAAAGTCGTAGAAAGCAGTACCCAGGAGATAGTCCGGTTCGGGGTAGCCCATGAAG
Organism: Treponema primitia ZAS-1; assembly: GCF_000297095.1. Taxonomy (NCBI): domain Bacteria; kingdom Pseudomonadati; phylum Spirochaetota; class Spirochaetia; order Treponematales; family Treponemataceae; genus Treponema; species Treponema primitia. Next base: position 8,047 of record NZ_AEEA01000061.1, read on the forward strand.
TACAACGCCAGATCAAGCATGTGGGGCAGATCGATAACCGGACCGCCCCCCGAGAGGGCCTTGTTGGTAAACCAACCGCCGAATCCGGGAATGCCCGCACGCCGAATCCATGTAGCCTGGGCGGAATTAATGGTCCCCACCCTCCCCTTTTTGATGTACTTAATGATAGCCTGGGACTCCGGCCGAGCCCGGTTATTAAAATCAAACATAAGTTGTTTCTTTGCCTGTTTCGAGGCGGCCAGCATTTCTTCCATCTCTCCGGCGTTCAGGGCCGGCGGTTTTTCGCAATACACATGCTTGCCCAGTCCCAGGGCTTCAATTACCAGGGGTTTATGAAATTTATTTGGGGTAATTATTGAAACCGCATCCAGATTAGGGCATGCGCTAACCATTTCCGTAAGGCTGGAATAAACCTTGCCTATGCCCCGCTTTTCCGCAAAACCCTTAGCGCGGCCCGGATCCGCATCTGCCATGGCAATCACCTCGGCGCCGGCCTTGATAAAGCCTTCATAATGGTAAAAAGCCATCCCTCCGGCCCCGACAATTCCAACTTTAATTTTTCCCATAAACGCACTCCTTATTTTCAAAACCGTTAATACCGTATGGATTCCCTTTTCTGAATTCGGTATTGTAAAAACGACAGCCAAATGTACCACAGTTGCAGGCGCATTGCAAGGTTGAACCAGTGCCGGCGGATCATCAATAAATCCCGACTTCGTACGGAGTGCGACGGGGTCCAAACGTTTAGACCTATAAAGGTAAAGGATTTCAATCCGCGTACCTATACTATTCTGTATTTAAACGATCCGCATCAATACGATAGGAAAAAAGTATTCGTATCCAAAGTGATACATTCAAAACTTTTGGGACATAGTCGAGGGGACAGGATTTTAAATTCCTCAGATTCTCAATTGTCCATTGTATATCATCAAATATCCTGCTAATCATGAGAGTTTACAGGTGGGTTCGTTTGAACGGCATAATTACATGCCTACCCTCCTCCACCCTCTTGACACCGGTTTTCAAATCCTGTATCCTAATATAGTTGGATTATAGAATTTATGAGAGATTAGCTCATCTGGATAGAGCGTCAGCCTCCGGAGCTGAAGGTGGCACGTTCGAGTCGTGTATCTCTCATCCCCCTTTTGGGGGTTTTTTTATGTTTCCTTTGTTAGCCTATTTTTTCTAATTCATTACTACATATAGACTTAGCAAATTTCTCATTTTCCCTTGTTGACTTATGTTTTCCTTTGTTATAGTCTTTTTTGTAGACGTATTGTAGAACGTTTTAGGGGGTCAATATGGGAGTGAAAATTCGGCAAAAACGGCAAAAATTGTACTTGGATATTTACGTGAATGGGAGCCGAAAATGGGAGTCATTGAAGCTGACCTTGACCGGAGATCCAGACCAGGACAAGGATATTTTGCGAAAGGCCAAGTATGCAAGGTCTGTGAGGGAAGGGCAGCTTTTTGACGGGCAGTGGGGATTGCAGGATCAGACAGGGGCAAAGAAAACCCTTTTCAAGTTTATCGAAAAAATGGGGGAGGGCCGGGATAAAAAAAAGGATAGAATTTGCAAAGTGCTGCCTTATCTTGAGAAATACCCTGGTGGCATCTCAATTCAGATTGGGCAGGTCAATGCCAAGTGGTTTACCAATTTTCAAAACTATCTCGTAAAGGATTCGGGATTAAACGAAACATCGGCTAATTCTTATGCCTTTGCGGTTCGCATGGCCCTAGCCCAAGCCGTCCGGGAAAATGTCCTTGTCAGTAACCCGGCGGAGGGGATCAAGTCGATTGCCGTTCCTGAACCAGACAGAGAATTCTTGTCCCTGGCGGAGGTTCAAAAACTTTTTAAGACCCCGATAAATGGGAAACTTGGCGAGGATGTAAAACGGGCTTTTCTTTTTTCGTGTTATTGCGGATTACGGGTGTCGGATTTAAAGTCCCTAAGCTGGGGAGACATTGAAAGAACCCAAAGCGGCGCTCAGATTGTTAAGCGGCAGATAAAAACTAAAAAGAGGGTCATTATTCCCCTTCATAATTCCGCATGGGCGCTTATAAACGATAACCAGATCCACCATCATTCAGAACCAGTCTTTCCATTATTGGCGGCGGTTAAGTCCGATACCAACCGAAACCTAGTGCCATGGACCCAAAAAGCCGGAATTGAAAAGAAAATTACTTGGCACGCTGCCCGTAGATCTGCCGCTTCCCTGCTGCACGAAATGGGGGTGGACGTTTACACGATTCAAAAGCTCCTAGGCCATGCCAAGGTTTCAACAACGGCATTGTATACGGCAGTCTCTGATCAGAGCTTACGAAAAGCCATTGATTCCCTGCCGCCTATCGAGATTTTGGAGGGGAACAAGTAGAATGCTGGATAAAGAAAAACGACGATCTCTTTTGCGGTGTACAATACTCATGCTTGCCGATTGGTTGTATAACTTTAAGATAGGATTATCATTCACAAAGGATTCTGACGATCTTACATTTCAAGAAGCCTATCGCTTCATGATAACATTTTTTTATGGCAGGGAAAAAATTACCGAACCTGACGAATTCCAATACATAAGAGAACTTGCGAATGTGTTGGATGTAGAAATATTCAAGGGTAATATACCAACACTTGAATCAATCGAAAATGCCATAAAAGAATTGACTAAGATGATTTGTTTACAATTCAGGGTTAGGCCGAGGTCAATACTAGAGGGTGATTTTAATAGAGATTCAATTATTAAAGATATAGATTGCATTGACGTAAACCTTTTAGTTACAGCAGCTCAAGAAGACGCATATTTTACCGAACCAGATGCAAGAATTATCACCAATAAAAGAAAATCCTCCTATATTGAATATTTGATTGATAAGGCTATGTTGTATCATGATGGTGTAAGGGTAGTAAAGAGCCTTGATGATGTAGCTATTGCTTTACATGATTATATAAATAGGTCAGATAATGCAGATGAATATTTAATATCACCTAAAGAAAGAAATTTTGATTGGCGTTTTCTTCAAGAGACATTTTTGCAATCAGATGGTAATCCATTTAGTGAAATATCGTGTCGAAAGGCGGTATCTCTAGCTAGAACAAAATAATTATATTTTTTGCATACTTTTTGAACGTCCAATATACGAAAAGATAATCTATGTTACTCCCATAAATCATTTTTAGGGAGAAAACTATGACCGAAACAATTTCAATTCAAGAAAGGCCGCTTACCATTGATCAAGCGTCCGAATTTCTCAACTTCAAAAAGAGCTATCTTTACAAATTGGTATGCTCTGGAAAAGTTCCCTGTTACCGTCCAGGTGGCAAGCGTGTATTTTTCAAATTATCCGATTTGAAAGAATACGTTTACCGACATCGGCAATCCGCTGATTATGAGATAAAGGAAGAGGCTGAAAGGATCATAAATGGATAACCACCGAAACCCGGCAGAGGGAAACGGTGGCTATAACAGGAAACAATCTAATTCCATTTTAACACCGTTCAAAAAAATAAACAACTATGGGGGCAATGAATGATCCCCCGAAATACCGAAACGCAAGATTCTCTGATAGGCGCTTTTCTGGAAGGACTCCCGGTCCCGGATTTTATGACTCCGGAGATGTTCACCGGATTTTACCAAAAGGCTTTTATCGAAATTTCACGATTAAAAAAGAAAGGGTTTGTAATAATCAATAACGAACTTCTTATAAAAAATTGTGGGTTTGGGGTCCAGGACTCCGACCGTCTGAAAAAAATGGTGGGCGGTTACTCTTTCGTAAAGGATAACCAGGAATTTTATTTTAATAATCTTTTGGAAGATTACAATAAATTCAAAACATGGGAAACTCTTGCTTTATTCAAGGAACGTATTGAGAGCGGTTCCGTATCACGTCAAGAAATCGAGGACGGCTTAAACGCTATCATTGAAACGGTACGCAGTAAACCTTTAGGCAGTACGGGTGGCGGAAATATCAAAGATTTATTGCAAAAAGAATTCCCTCCGATAAATTGGGCTGTTCCTGGGCTTATTCGACAGGGATTAACAATCCTGGTGGGGGCGCAAAAGCTGGGTAAGTCATGGCTTGTACTTTGCATGGGTTTGGCGGTTTCGTCTGGCGGTTTTGTTCTAGGGAAGATCAAAGTCAAAAAAATGAGAGTTCTTTATCTAACCTTGGAAGACACCCCACAAGATTTACAGGAACGGCTATTGTCATTGGGAGCAGATGGAAGCGAAGATTTTCTATATGAAACTAAAATGACCGGGACAACGGAGTTAAGAGCATATATTAAACGGAACCCCGGAATAAAAATGGTAATCGTTGATACATTCGGGAAGTTCCTAAGCATTCAAGACGGCAATGATTACAATGAAGTGGTGAGAACGGCAAGTTCTCTAAAAGCCATAGCAGATGAATTTTCTATCTGTATAATTGCAATTCATCATACTAAAAAGGGTGGCGGTGATAGTTCGGATTGGACAGAAATGGTTCTTGGCAGTCAAGGATTATCCGCAACAGCAGATCAGACCCTACTACTAAAACGAAAAAGGGGAGAATCAAAAGCTGAATTGCTTTTAACCGGGCGGCGGGTTCGGGATGATCTTGTTTATGAGTTAGAATTTAACTCCGCTGTTGGTTCCTGGACAATTTCAGATGAAAAGGAATTCAAGGTCGAAACCCGGCTAAACGAAACGCAATCGGCAATTATTGATTTGTTACAAGCAGAGTCCCGAACATTCACGGTTTCGGAAATTGCCAAAGCATTGAACAAGGCGAGGTCAACCATTTCCGAGCAAACAAAAAAGCTGGCAGATTCCGGGCTAATTGAAAATCTTTACCAGGGACAATATCGGATTAAACCCTCTGAAACCATCTCTGAGCGTTCGTTCGGTTCGGCTCCACTAGGAAAACCGAACGAACCGAACACCGAACCCGTAGAAAATAAGGCAGAAACAGATGATATGATCCTAAAAACAATAATGGATTTTGATCCGCAAATTGTTTCCGTCAAGGATTTATCAGAGTTATTGGACATTCCCCTTGAAACCGTAGAAGTCCGATGTAAAGAATTGGTTGACAACGGATCAATAACTCAACGTGAAAGCGGCTATTCCGCATTGGGGTTATTCTAATGTCAAATACACCGGAAAGTAAGGTTTTAAGGGCTTGTTTGAAGTTTTTAGAGGATATGGGTTTTTATGCATGGCGCAATGGCGTGGGAGCGATCCAGATTCGGCCCGGACAGTTTTACAGATTCGGTAAACCGGGGAGTTCAGACATTCTTGGAGTGCTGCCCGGTGGAAAAGTCCTGGCGGTTGAATGTAAAGCAGACAAGGGGCGGCTATCAGATATTCAAAAAGAATTCTTAAAGGCCGTTGAAAGTTTGGGAGGTGTTGTCGTTGTTGCTAGGTCAACAAAAGACATTGAAAAAATCTTATGTGAAAGGGGGTACTTAAAGACGGGGATACTAAACTTTGGAGAGTAACAGTTCCGTATGGAGCTGTATTTTAAACTTA
>NZ_AEEA01000062.1 GCF_000297095.1 Treponema primitia ZAS-1
TGGTACCAGGCGCCTTTTCTGGCGCTGATACTGCTCTGCGTAGCAGGGTGCGGGAACCCTATCCTGCGGGATGCCTGGATTACTGAATCGAATCCGGTCACCGAGGAGCCTCTGGTAGATCCCGGTTTGCCCGGAGGCTGGGCGGTGGACCAGGGCGCCCTTACCGCCGTCATCACCGCTGCTGAAACTCTGATCGCCGGCACGGCAAGCGGGGAGGACGTTGCGGAAATTCCCCTGGGGGTTCACTTTGTTACCGGGGCGGAAAAGGCGGCATACCAGGCGGCTATTGACGCGGCCAGGGCGGCGCGGGATGACGGGGCGGCGACGGCGGCGCAGATTGACCAGGCGGCGCTGGACCTTGCTGCGGCGAGCGGTGTGTTTACCGCCGCCGCTGCCGCCAAGACCGGGACCAAACCCGGCCCGGCTCCCATCCTGGGGGTGGTGGCGGTCAGCTTTGACGGGGCGGTCTATGGCGATGAGCGGCCTGGGGCGAAACCTATTACGATTACCAATAGCGGGACGGGGGCGGCGGCTATCAGCGCAGTTGAACTAAGCGGCGGCGGGAAGGACGCCTTTGCGCTGGGCGGTTCCGGGGACACGGTGGCTGTGGGGGACAGTATTACAACGTGGACCGTGCAGCCTGCGGCGGCCCTTGCGGCGGGGATCTATACAGCGACCATCACCGTGGGCTATGACGACGGGGCTGCGGCAACGGCGCAGGTGAGTATTACTATCAGCAAGGCGGCGGGGGGCGCCGTGGGAACGCCGGGCGGGGACAGCGCCGGGACTACTATCACGGTAACGGCGCTTACGGTGAGTAACGGTGAGCAGGCGCCTGAGTACGCCATAAGTACCGGGACAAATGCGCCGGATACGGGCTGGCAGACCGGGCTTACCTTTGCGGACCTGGACCCCGGCGTCACCTATTATATGTATGCCCGCGCCGGGGAGAGCGCGAATTATGGTGTGGGCGCAGCGGTGCGAAGCGCGGCAATAACTGTGGGAAAGCTCAGTCAGGCGGCCTTTGGGTTTAGTGTGGGAACGGTGGACAAAACTTACGGCGACGCCCCCGTTCCCTATACCGCCACGGGCGGGTCGGGGGACGGCGGGATTAGCTATGCGGTAACCGGGAGTGACGGGGCGGTCAGCGTGGACGCAGCCAGCGGCGCCGTTAGTTTCCTGAAAGCTGGCACGGGGTATATCACCGCCACTAAGGCGGGGGACGCCACTTATAATGCGGCCACCGCAACACTGACGGTGAACATCAGCAAGGCAACGCCTACTTACGCCGCGCCCACCGGACTCAGCGCATTTGTCGGGCAGACCCTGGCGGATGTGACGCTGTCCGAGGGCTTTAGCTGGGACACCGTCAAGAACCCGCTGACCACTGCGGTGGGCGGCGTGGGCAGCAATACCTTTAAGGCGAAGTACACCCCCGACGACACGGGGAATTACCTCGTGGCGGAGGATATCCCGGTGAACATCATCGTGACGGCGAAAACCCTCACCATTACGGTCAGCCTGAACCTGAGCCGCGATGTTACCCTGGAAGGCGCGTCGGGCGGCATCACGCTGTCCAGGACCGGGACCGGGGCAACTAAAACGGCGGAAATAAAAGCCGAGGGATATACCAACGTGAAGTGGTATGTGGACGGCGTTGCGGCCGTCGATGCAGTCCTCAGCGATGAGGGCAACAGCATTACGCTGAGCGCTGGGGCTTACGATGTGCGGCGCCATCAGGTCCTCTTCCGGGGTGTCCAGGACGGCAGCACCTATTCTAAAGAAATCAGCTTCACGGTAAGCGAGTAAGGGAGGACCGGCATGAACAAACGCAATACGGTGACTGCCGACCAAGGTCGGGTCACCATTTCCACCATTCTGAAAAAGGTGCCTGGCACCGTTCTGGCGCTGATGGTTCTGGGGGGATGCATGAATCCTCTGGCAGAGCGGCCTTCCACCGGGGGGGGCTTCACGGATGCGGTTCCCGATGGCTACGGGCGGGTGACTGTCACCCTGGCAGGGACCGGGGCGCGGACCCTGTACCCTGCGGAGGGGGATTTCGGAGATATTATCCTGAGTTTCCAGGGGCCTGCGGGGGCAAGCCATGAGCCGGTCACCGGCGGTTCCGCCACGGTGGACCTGGCCCTGGGGGCCTGGACCATCACTGCCACAGCGTATACTAAGGCTGAGTCGTCCGTGGCGGCGGCCTGGGGCAGGGAGGCAACCACTATCGGTGTGGGGGACAATGACCCGGTACACATCACCCTGGCTCCCTACACCGGGCTGGACGCCGTAAAGGGAACACTGCGCTATGACATCGGCATAGGCGGGGACGGGGGCGCCATTGCGGGGCTTAATTCCGCCACTATAACGGTAACGAAAACCAATGCCGACGACACGGACGGGGAACCGGCCGCCTCGGACCTGCACTGGTCCCCGGTCACGGGTCGGTATGCGGATACTATCAGCCTGGACGCCGGCAATTACCTGGTGCAGGTCAAGCTGACCCGGGGATACTTGAGCGCCACCCGCGGCTGGGTGGCCCACCTCTACCCCGGCCTGGAAACCCTGGCTGCATGTGACTTTGGCGAGCTAGACCTGAAGCCCGCCCTGCTGGGCACGGTGAGCCTTGGCGGTTCGGCGGTTTATGGCGAGGAACTGACGGCGACCTCTACTCTGGAAGGGATCGGCGACCTGAGCTATGTCTGGAAGCGGGGCGATACAGCAGGGGATGCGGATACGGTGATTGAGGGGGCGAGCAGCATTGCCTATACCTTGACCGCAGACGATGTGGGAAAGTATATCGCCGTGGAAGTGAGCCTCGCAGGCTATGACGGCAACAAACGCGCCGTTACCGCAGCTGCGGTGGCCAAACGGCTTCTGACCGCCACGGCGCAGGCTACGGACCGGGTTTACAATGGTACGAAAGCGGTGACTGTCACCATTACGGCGGGAAATGTGGTGGACGGTGATGCGGTCTCCATCACGGGGACCGGGGCGGCGGACAGCGCCGACGTCGGCAACAGGACTGTCAGTATTAGCGGTATAGCCCTGACCGGGGCGGCGGCGGGTAACTATACTGCGCCTGCGCCTGCAAGCATTACCGGCGTTACGGTGGCCATCAGCAAGGCGACGCCTGTTTACACGACGCCCACCCCCACTGCATTTGTCGGGCAGACCCTGGCGGATGTGACGCTGTCCGAGGGCTTTGACTGGGACACCGTCGAGAACCCGACGACCACGCCGGTGGGCGGCGTGGGCAGCAATACCTTTAAGGCGAAGTACACCCCCGAGGACACGGGGAATTACCTCGTGGCGGAGGATATCCCGGTGAACATCACCGTGACGGCGAAAACCCTCACCATTACGGTCAGCCTGAACCTGAGCCACGAGGTTACCCTGGACGGCGTACCATCGAGCGGCATCATGCTGTCCAGGGGCGGGGGCGGAACGGCGACCATAAGCGCCGTGGGATATACCAACGTGAAGTGGTATGTGGACGGCGTTGCGGCCAGCGGTGCAGTCCTCAGTGATGGGGGCAACAGCATTACGCTGAGCGCTGCGAATTACGATGTGCGGAACCATCAGTTCACCTTCCGGGGTGTCCAGGGCGGGGTCACGTATTCCAAAGAAATCGGCTTCAAGGTAAGCAAGTAAGGGAGGACCGGCATGAACAAACGCAATACGGGT
>NZ_AEEA01000063.1 GCF_000297095.1 Treponema primitia ZAS-1
GCCGGGCGGCTGCGGGAGATTGGGGAGACCCTCAAGGGGTACCCGGAAAGCCGGGTCCTTATCCAGGGGCATACTGCTTTAGCAGGAACCATGGCGGGCAGGGTGCGGATTGCACGGGAACGGG
>NZ_AEEA01000064.1 GCF_000297095.1 Treponema primitia ZAS-1
CCTGTGTCCCCAGACCAGCTCAGGTTCGTGGTGTACGGTGCCCCGTCCGTGCCGTCGGCATTGATTTTCGTTACGGTTATCTTGGCGGAACTAAGCCCCGTCCGGTCAATGACGCCCCCGTCCCCGCTTATGCCGATGGCATAGCGCAGTTTTCCCTGCGCCGCATCTTTCCCCGTATAGGGCGCCAGGGTGATAGGTACCGTCGAATTGCCCTCCGGCTTGATGGTGGTTTCCGCGCTGCCCCAGGCCGCCGCCACGGTCGGCGGGGCTTTGGTATACGCCGTGGCGGTAATGGTCCAGGCC
>NZ_AEEA01000065.1 GCF_000297095.1 Treponema primitia ZAS-1
ATTTGACCTTTCATCGCAAGTTGATATATTTTATTGAAGTGGGGATGCTCGCCTTCAAAGTCATTAACTATTACATTCCCATAAAAATACCTAGAATATAAGACCGCTAAATATGAAGTATAACGGCTTATAACTTCATTATAGCCACCGGACAAGTCTCCCAAGGTTATATTTGAGCTATTATATTTTGTTAAGTTAAACTCTATTCTCTTTTTGTATGGATTTTCTTCAATCTTTTTCCATGCAATCTGCCGTTGTCTTTTCAGATTTTCCGCATGGTCATAGATTTCCAAAAAAGATTTTCTTTTGGGACGATTCTGATAACTACGATAATCCTTTGAATAACTACTGTTACCAATTTGGTTTAATAATTTAGGGTACAAAACATGAATATTACTCGGTCTAAAATCAAAATAAAACTCAATTTCTTTGATATTATATACAAAATAATGGAGATTCATATAGATATATTCAAAGGATAAATCCAATGGGAAAACTAGCATCTTTTTTAATATTAATTCATATATTGCCTTTGCTATACTGATTCTTATATCATTAACCGGGTTTATCTTTTGGCTCTGAATTGTTAAAAAGGACCAGTTTCCGAAATAGAAATAATTATCTAAGCAGATATAATGCGTATGGTCTGTATAAGGTTTTGTATTCTGTATAAAACAAGAAGCTGATTGATTTAGCGTAACAGTTATTTTGTCAATGCCCTCTAAAGGCAAGCCTTCCGCGTTAAGCAGCATTATTTAACCGCCTGTTGATTGTTTGATACTAATATTTGTTGCTTACATGTATTCACATATTTTTCAATATCTGTTTCTAAAAATCTTCTTGCTGTTCCAATCTTGATTGAAGGTATTTTTCCTGATTCTGCATACTTGTATACCGTTGATGTAGATAATTGCAGAACCTTAGCAACATCTTTGATGGTAAAAACGTTTGTCATTGCTTTCTCCTATTAATCTTTGATTTGATACAAAAGTCTTAATTAGCGTCCTTTCGTATCTATTAGGATGTTATAGGTATTTAAATTATTATAAAAAAATAGTGCCCATAGTGTACGCCCGACAGGGGTAGCAACTCATCTGCAAAAGTCCACTACATGCCTACCGTCCGTTCCGAAAACGGCCTTCTCTTTTGGCTTTCTCACCCCTGTCGGGATAACCGCAGTCCCAGAGTATTCTGCCATTTCATGATATGTCTTGGTGATTACCGGGGAATACCAGTCCACTTTTTCCACGCCAATCTTGAGGTTATCCGGTACCAGGATTCGGGTTATACCGCCAAAATACTGATATGCGTTTATATGGGCTGTATCCAATTCGCCAGGTTCCGCGAAAGAAACCCTTCGGCATACGCATACCCGCAGGGCAGTGCCGCCACAAATACATATACCGGAATCGATTTGCCATTAATATTGTCAATGAGGTAGGCAGTATCCCCGGCCCAATCGACCTCCATGCGCTCTCCAGGTTTGTGCTCTATGTGGAGTGCCGCTTTATTTTTCGCCGCATAGTTCTGGTAACGGTAGCAGAACTGGGTGTACATGAGGGGCCGGCTGCCTTCCATCCGGCAGCTTTCACAATACTCGGCCCACAAGAGGCTTAACATAACTCCGCTCCGCGCCATTTCCTGATGAATTTACTCAAAGTCAGGCATTTTGCGATCCTGGTAGAACGTGCGCTTCCCGAACAGGGCCTGTTCCAGAATTCGTTCCGTCATGTCTTCCGGTAAAGGCCAGCCGACGCCTTCTCCTTTCGTTCGGTGGAGTATCTTTCTGATGGTATTGCGGAAACACTCCAAACTCACCGCAATATTTCGGCTGCTGATTCCAAGACTATCCAGTCTCAGAATCTCTCGATACTTGGTCATTATTGACCCCCTAAAATAGATTTACGCCCTATGGACGCAGGTCATATTTTAGGATGGTCGTTTTGGCTTATGGATCACCCGCCGTATGGGTTGATCATTTTTTGGCCGGACTGCTGGATCACTTACGCCGGACCGGTGGGTCTAAATCGCCGTAGTTTACACTGAGCAGGGTACATTGCCGGTAGTTCCATGACCGGTGAACAAATATTCGATGGAAATATAGTTATTCATCTCATAAAGAAAAACGCTGAAACAATATGAATATCTCTTGATATATTATGAATATTAATACATAATATATGAATGAAATATAATAATTTTGATAGCTTTGGGATGCTTTGTAAACTTTATCGCACACAAAAAAAATGGACCCAAGCGGAAGCTGGTAAAGTATTAGGCTTTGACCAAACCACAATATCCGGCATTGAGAAAGAAAAAATACCACCTTCATCAAGATTCTTAAAAAGCTGTATAGAAAAATATAAATTAAAAAATATTGATAAAATACGATTTATCGCCAAAGCATATACTGCTTCAAAGGAAATTACTTTAACAGTCGAAAATGAAATATTAGTTCGCAAAGAAGATGTTGCTTGGCTATTTGCCATATTATCTGTCAGTCCGGATGAATTTAACGCTATTCAAGAATTAGAATCATCTTCATTAGTCATTAGACTAAAGAGTGATATAGAAAATTTAAAATCTATCATTATGAAATAATCCTCGATACTGAGATTGATGAGAGACTTTAAACATATAAAGAATAGTCAAGAATTATCAGATAGAAAAAAAGTTTTTATCACTAATAAATAAAGACCTAACCTCCGCCAAATGGCGGAGGTTAGCGTGTTTTTTATTCTTTAGGTTCTATTGATTTTTTGATTGTTGACGTAAAATCATCATTAAAAACAAGTCATCATTATTAATCAATTTCACATCTGCTATAGGTTCAGGGTCCTCAAAATGCCTAACGGGGGCCAGCGGCATATCACCGATTGCTTTAGCTTGGACATAGGGACTGAGAGCTTCTTCGGCCTGGCGCATGGTATTGAATGTATTGGAATACTTATCTCTGGCGAATTGCTTCTTTTCTTCAAGCCAATCAGGAGCAATCTTTTCACCATTTTCACTCCAGATCCGCTCAGAGCAAAAATACAAGTTAGTCCAATATTCCCGCCCACTGATTTCCTTTTTAAATCCTCCAGCCTTACTTAAAAATAAGGAAAAAGCGGTCTCGCTTGGTTTTTTTACTAAAAGTTTATTACTATCATTCTCTGCGTCAAGAGAGAGATGCTTAATAAAATAATTCATGATATTAAAATGAAACTGGACAAATTCCCCATAAAGGTAACGAGATTTTATATATTGATTTTTGGTTAGTGGCTGCCTAGCGAAAATAATTGTTTTGTCAATAAAATACTCCACTGGGTTTTCCTGGAACTTTTTAAAATCCATCGCAAGAGCCATGCGTTGCGGGATCACTTTAAGGCCACCATTAAGAGCTTTGTCTAAGTAATAATCGAGTAAGTAGGTTAGAATTTTATCTTTTTCTTCTGCAATGATAAGGTGGAAATCTTCAATCCTATCTTCCTTCTTAATAGGCGGTCGAGTAACCAATACTTTTAGCCTCTCCCAGATGCCAATATTTTGAGTAGACCCAACCTCTGGAAGATGGTTAGTGTTAATGATAAGTTTGAAACCCGTATGGAATGTTTCATAAAATGCTTTGTTGTTAGGTGTATTTAATGAATCACCACCTGTTAATTGTTTTACAAGGGCTATATTCATCCGATATTTTTCAGAAAGTTCATCAAGAACCGCTACCCTTTTAAATCGATTACGATATATTTCTCGAAGCGCTTTATCGTCCGGTGTCCTGGATGATAATGTCACCGAATGAATTTTACAAAAGTAGGTTCCAAGTAATATTTCTATAAGGGAAAGAAAAGCAGTTTTACCATTCCTTCCTAATCCAAATAAAATGTAAAGATACTGATAATTATTCCGTCCAGTCAAACAATATGCCATCAAACAAAGAAGATACTCTACCATTTCTGAGTCATGATTACAAAGATCATTAAGGAAAGTTAGGAAATTATCAGGCGTATCAGATCCATGAATATAACTAGCATTCGTCATCATTGATAGGTAATTACGCTGATATTTTTCATGTGGTTCAACCTTTTTTTCTTTTGCAAGTGCACTTTCGCCTTGGATAAATTTGGTCAAATCAATTACACCATTTGGTGTATTGAGTAGCATTTCCGCTTCCTTATTTAATCCGGTCAAGTTTATACATTTTTTCTGACATAGTTTTCTGAAATTCTTGAGATGAACATCATACAAAAGCTCTGTCTCTTCCCAAATTTCCTCTGTAATACTTTCAAATAATGTGTTTGCCTCTTCCCATATCTTGCCATTAAAAGAAAACCAGGTACTGGTTTCTTTTAAATAGAAAAATTGCGGATTTTCTTGAATGAAGCGCTCCACGCCTTTTTTCAATTTCAATTGAGTTTCAATAGCTTTACTCATTTTATTGTCCTCCTGACAATAGAATTTACGCTTTGCAGAATGACTGACAGCCAATTAGTAGCAAAGAGCCTTTTAATAAACTTAGTCTTAAAGGATAAATCCTAAGCTAAATCTTAAAAGTATAGTCAAATCCTAATAAACGAACGACCAATGGAACGGGTATTTCTACCCGTTCCATTCTTTTAACTGACTTGCAATCCTCCTCTATCATAAGTTTCCTCAAAAGTTAATACTAGCATTTTTCAACCTCCTTGGAATTTACGGTATCCCGAATGGTGTGGGTAACAGTGTACGAAATATCTACCACCCGTCCACTGTGTACTTTTAAAGCAACAACAACTGAGCCGTACCGCAAACCTGAAAGATTGCCCTCCAATTTCTTAACTATTGAAAATAAATCAACAGAGTCATTTTTTGACATTCTCGTCCCCCCTTTGAGTATGGTCCTGAAGCCATGCATCCAAAACCGATTGCTGGTATAAAACCCGGCGGCGAACTTTGATAGAAGGAATTTCCAATTTTGACAAAGTTGAGAGGCACACACGCAGGTATTGAGCCGCTTCCTGTCGTGTTTTCACAGGTGCAGCCATGTTAAAGATAGCTGGCGCCATTTTTTTATCATTCATTTTTTTCTCCTGAAATAGAACTGGGGAATTGAATGATATTTGGATGAGAAGCTTCTTTATCCGAAAAAATCGAAGAAATATGCTGCCGCGGACAAAATTGTTCCAAAATTGAAACTGAGAATAGTGTCCTTCTCCCAATCTTTACTTTAGGCCAATTTTGGGATTTGGCAGTTCTATCTAGAGTGGATAGACTAACATCCCCTAAGCATTTTGCAAGCTCAGAGCGGCTTATAAGAATTTGTTTTGGCATATCTGCCCTCCATAAAATAGAGGTATACCTTATGTACGAGACTGATTAGAGGTTGTATTTTTGACTTTACGATAAAACGAAAGAAGAATCCAAGCATAAACCCACCCGCACCACAAGCATAACCCTTGATAATAAGTCGAAGACTATCGACCTGATTAAAGCTCTGTAAGATTTTACAGATGTACAAAACAACAATATTGAGGGGGTATAATATTCTGCAATCGAATTTACGGCTGCCTCAATGCTGCTGTAGAAACCTTGTGCCTGCTTTTTCAACATAGGTTTCCTTTTGGTTATTAGTGGTGCTTTTTGTTCATGGGCTTGCCCTACTCCCGATAGGGCGAACAAATTGCATGGGTTTAATGGGGAGAATAAGGGGTGCAGTACGGCCATCTTTTGAGACTTAAAGCTACAAGTCAGCACCGATTTTTGCAAAAGAGGCACAGTCGGACATGTTTGATTATTTACCTTCTGATAGTTTCCTCCATGTTGGAAAAATATAATATTCAGTTCTTTATTCAGCCGGAGAACCATACGACTGGGGATTGAACGAGGCTGTTGTGATTTTTTTCTTGAATCAGCTAATGCCAACACAATCTCCTTTATATACAATTAATATATCTAAAATAGAAAATAAATCAAGTTTTTTTGCAAAAAATTAATTTATTTTCAGGGTATCCGGCAGCAACCCCGCAAAGGTCTCAATCTGGGCGTCCCGTATGAGCTTCCGATCGCCGGTCAGCTCATGGTCGGAATAGTGGTCCAGCATAATTGAGCTTTTCCAGCCGCCCTGCATTTGAAGCAACTTCTTGTCCACCTTCGGCCTCATGTAGGATGTAAAGTAATGCCGCCAGCCATGAAAGGTATAAGACTTGGCTGTCTCCTTGGACATACCAACCGCCATCATAGCTCCCCGCAAATCATACAGTAACAGCTTCTCCTCCAAAGGCTTAGTATCCAATAATTCTCCCCAAAATACAAAGGAATCCATGCTACAGCCATGAGGGTTCGCTTGGGCAACTTGCATCAGGTCTTGTATCAGCCCGGGAAAAGGAACTTCTACTCGTCTGTCTTCATTATTCTTAGGCGCCTTCAATCCGTCAAGACGGTTCCAGCTATGCCGGATATACAGGCAGTTTTCTCCAATATCCTGAACCCGGAGCCCCTGGATTTCCCCGGCTCGAAGGCCGGTAACGGCAGCCAACATATTAGCCGTCTTTGTTCGCGGATCTCTCCATTCAGCTCTGAAAATAAGCGCCGCCTGTTCGGGGCTGAGTATATGCCGTTCTTTGGCTTTGCCGGAGAACAGAATCAGCCCTTTGGTGATTTCCTTTTCGATATATCCCTTAGCATAAGCCCACCGCAAAGCCTTGGTTCCCGCCATTATGACTACATTTTTCCATGAGGCAGATAGAAGAGTATCTATCAGCGAATTGACGAACTCATCTATATCTCCTTGGGTTATTTCACCCAAACGCCGGTCCCCAAAGTAGGGTTTCCAGTATTTAGCCACATTATTCCACTGCTGGTTACAGTGTACCTTATGGATGCCGTGGTTCTTCCGCAACTTCTCCTTAACGTAGGGGGATTTCTCAAAGTCCCAAAACTCGGTGAGGAAATCGATAAAGCCGATGGCCGGCCTGGTCCCGGTAAGGATATAGGATTCAAGGAATCCCCGGCGTACCAACTCCTGACAAATATACTCGGCATCCGTCTTGGAAAGGTTGGCCGCTTCCGCCATTTTCCGCAGGGTATACTTCTCGGCGGAGATAGGACCGTCTTTGGCGGGTATACCTTCCCTGAGCCACTTGAAGGCTGTTTCAATGGCGGCTTTCTCGGAATCCTGTTTGGAGCTGATGGAAGGGAAATACTCGCCGGTTTTCTCGTTTTTGAAAGCTACATAGAAATACCGGCGACCTGCACGTTTGAAAACTGAAAAAGGTAACTGTTTGGGCATACCTAACCCCTCTCAGCGGCATTGAGAATGGGTTAGACATGGGATTTTTGGCTTCCCATGTGCCACTCTATGTGCCACTTTTGCGTTTTTACCGCAATAGGTTAGAACGCCCTTCGTAGGGTAGTTCTTAAAAATTAAGCTAATTCATTGTAACACAACGAATTAGCTCTTAGATGGGGAGTGAAGGATTCGAACCTACGAAGGCTGAGCCAACAGATTTACAGTCTGCCCCCTTTGACCGCTCGGGAAACTCCCCTAAAAACTATCTATGCCATCTTGCACAGCCATCTTCCGGAATCGAACCGAAGACCTGCGCATTACAAGTGCGCCGCTCTGCCAACTGAGCTAAGATGGCGTGAAAATATCAAAACTATAATAAGCAAAAAACGTCGGGTTAGTCAATGGCATCACGTGGCCTGGAAACGGAAAATTTCCCTTGACTGAATAATTTTGCAGTATTATAATGAAATAAAGTACAACATATAGAAGATTTGGAGGAAAATCATGGCTAGGGCTAAAGATTCCCTGTCGGCGGCGGACAAATTGATCATCGAATCCTACAAAACCACCATGGATGGGCTGGCGGCCTACTACGGCGACGCCTTTGAAATTGTCCTCCACGACCTGATGGACCTGGATCATTCCATCATCAAAATCCTGAACGGGTTCCATTCAGGGCGGAAGGAAGGGGGGCCCATCACCGATTTTGCCCTGTCCATGCTGGAGCAGATACGAAAAAATGCCGCGGCGGAGGGAAAACAGCCCCAGTCCGGGCCGTATATTTCCTATGTTTCGGCCAGCAAGTACGGGAAACCGGTGCGATCCACCACCATCATACTCTTTGGGGAACGTAACCGGGCCATCGGGATGCTTTGCATCAACCTCTACCTGGACAGTCCCCTCAGTTCGCTGCTGCAAAAATTCTCCATGGTGCCCCAGTCCGATTTTGTCACCGAAAATTTCATCAACGACTCCAATGAGCTGATACTCCGTACCCTGGAAAAGGTGAAAAACGCAGTAAATTCCGATGAAACTGTTCACCCTTCCCTGAAAAACAAGGAAATTGTCACCCTCCTCTACCACCAGGGCATTTTTAAACTGAAGGACGCGGTGCAGACCG
The DNA here is from genome assembly GCF_000297095.1 of Treponema primitia ZAS-1. Lineage (NCBI taxonomy): Bacteria > Pseudomonadati > Spirochaetota > Spirochaetia > Treponematales > Treponemataceae > Treponema > Treponema primitia. The sequence continues at coordinate 8,367 of NZ_AEEA01000065.1, forward strand.
TCTCCGCAGAATTGGAAATATCCAAAAACACGGTGTACCTCCATATCCGTTCTTTGGAAGAAAAAGGAAAAAAATAAAAAAATTTTCTTGACTAAAATATTGTTCAGTGTTACTATGAACTAAAGTACATTCAGATGAATGAAATTTTGTTCAGTGTAAGGAGAAACAATTATGAAGGCCATTCAAACCAACGCGGCGCCCGCTGCCATCGGTCCCTATTCCCAAGCTGTGGTTGTTGGCAACATGGTGTTCAGTTCCGGTCAGATTCCCCTGGACCCCGAATCGGGAGACGTGGTTGGCGCAAATATCCGGGAACAGGCTGAGCAGGTTATTAAAAACCTGAAGGCGGTGCTGGAAGCTGCGGGTTCCTCCCTGGACAGGGTGGTCAAAACCACCTGCTTCCTGGCGGACATGAACGATTTTGCCCCCTTTAATGAAGTCTATGCAAAACACTTCCCCGGCAAGCCCGCCCGTTCCGCAGTGGCGGTTAAGCAACTCCCCAAAAGCGTTCTGGTTGAAATCGAAGCCATTGGAGAAATCGCCAAATGAGGGACCCAGCGCTGCTTGGGATCAATTGGGTAAAGAACGATATGCCCAAGTCGGACTGCCAAAAAAGCCTGGCGCTCATGTCCGGTGCGGAGGCGGAAAAAGCATTGGCATTTCACCGCAGCATTCCCCACTACGCCGAGACACCCCTGGTGAACCTAAAAAACCTGGCCGCACGGCTGGGGATTAAAGGTCTGTATCTAAAGGATGAATCCTACCGTTTCGGCCTCAACGCCTTTAAGGTTTTGGGGGGTTCCTATGCCATCGCCCGGCATGTTGCGGGGGAACTGATAAAAATAGGCGCCCTGAACGCCGGCCAGGGGATCGATTACGAAACCCTGGTTTCGCCGGACACCAAAAAAAAGCTCGGGGATAGTACCTTCTACACCGCCACCGATGGTAACCATGGCCGGGGTGTCGCCTGGGCGGCAAATCGGCTGGGACAGAAATCGGTGATACTGATGCCCAAGGGCTCTTCCCAAACCCGGCTGCGGAATATTCTCAACGAAGGCGCCGACGCGAGTATTACTGAGCTTAATTACGATGACGCGGTGCGGCTGGCCAACGACATGGCTTCCAAGGATCCCCGGGGCGTGATGGTGCAGGACACCGCTTGGGCGGGGTACGAGGAAATTCCCGGCTGGATCATGCAGGGTTACGGCACCATGACCTTGGAGGCGATACACCAGCTCAGCGCCGCCGGGATTGAGCGGCCCACCCATGTCTTTGTCCAGGCCGGAGTGGGATCACTGGCAGGTTCGGTCCAGGGCTTCCTGACCAACCACTATGCCGACAAGGCGCCGGTCACCACGGTGGTGGAAGCGTCCGCGGCGGACTGCCTGTACCGTTCCGCCAAGGAACACAAGCTGGTGCCGGTGGGGGGTGAGCTCAAGACCATTATGGCGGGACTCGCCTGCGGAGAGGCCAACACCATCTCCTGGGAGATACTGAAAAACCACAGCAGCTTCTTTGTGTCCGTCCCCGACTGGGTTGCGGCGCGGGGTATGCGGGTGTTAGGCGCCCCTCTTAAGGGAGATCCCCAGGTTATATCCGGGGAGTCCGGCGCCGCCCCCGCAGGATTGCTGTCGGCAGTTCTTGATACGAGTAATTATGCAGCCCTGGGGGACGCCCTGGGGCTGAATAAGGATTCCGTGGTTTTGCTCTTTAGCACCGAAGGGGACACGGACCCCGACCGGTACCGGAGCATAGTTTGGGACGGCGAATTCGCCGGCATTTAAACGAAAGAGGTAACTGATGTTAGATAAGGCAAGACAGGAAAAGGTCATTGATCTTTGTCAAAAATTGATTCAGCAGCAGAGCTATTCCGGCCAGGAAGATACGGTGGTGGCCGTGCTCAAGGCGGAAATGGAAAGAGCCGGGTTTGACAGCGTTAGGGTAGACCGGTATGGCAGCATCATCGGCTGCATTAAAGGAAAGAGGCCGGGAAAAAAGGTGCTCCTAGACGGGCACATCGACACGGTGCCGGTGAGCGATGAAACGGCCTGGCGCTACCCTCCCTTTGGCGCGGAGATCCACGACGGCAAAATCTACGGTCGGGGAACCAGCGACATGAAGGGCGCCGTTGCAGCCTTTGTCAAGGCGGCGGAAAACTTTGCGGAGGACACCCAGCGGGATTTTGCCGGGGAAATTTATGTATCCGGCGTGGTGCACGAGGAATGCTTTGAAGGTATAGCGGCCCGGGAGATTAGCAAAGCGGTAAAACCCGACTATGTGATCATCGGTGAGGCTTCCGAGCTGAACCTGAAGATCGGGCAGCGGGGCCGGGCGGAGATTGTGCTGGAGAGCTTTGGAAAACCCTGCCATTCCGCCAACCCGGAGAAGGGGATCAATTCGGTGTACAAGATGGCCCGGGTTATCGAAGCCATCCGTACCCTAAAGCCCACCAAGCATCCGGTGCTGGGGAACGGCATCCTGGAGCTGACGGATATTAAGTCCTCACCCTACCCCGGCGCCTCCGTGGTGCCCGAGTATTGCCGGGCCACCTACGACCGGCGGCTCCTTACCGGAGAAACCAGGGAAAGCGTCCTGGCGCCGATCAATGAATTATTAGCAAAGCTAATGGCCGAAGATCCCCAGATGAAGGTAAGCGCCTCCTATGCCGAGGGGAAGGAAAAGTGCCACACGGGGAACGAGATCCGGGGAGAACGTTTTTTTCCGGGCTGGCTCTACGAGGAAAACTCCGATTTTGTGCAGGCGGTTTTTTCAGAGCTCAAGGGCATGGGTTACACCCCATCCATTACCCAGTACAATTTCTGTACCAACGGCAGTCACTACGCGGGGGAAGCGGGGATAAAGACCCTGGGCTTGGGGCCCTCCCAGGAAAACCTGGCCCACACCATTAATGAGTACATAGAAATTGACCAGCTTATCAAGGTTACGGATTGTTATTACGGGGTTATAAAGGCGTTACTTACATAAAAAATAGTAACCCGGAGTTATATTTTATTACGATAAGGAGAAAACCATGTTTGATCTAGTGATTAAGAATGGAACCGTCGTCTCACCATCATCAAATGTACATTGTGATGTGGCGATCCGGGACGGCAAGGTGGCCGCGCTTGGGACCTTCGATGCTTCCGAGGCGAAAAGGACGATAGACGCGGGCGGCAAGTATCTCATGCCCGGTGTAATCGAAGCGCATATGCACTGTATGGCGCCGTTCCAAGGATGCCTCGGTGCGAACACCTTCTACCAGCAGAGCGTAAGCGGTGTATTCGGCGGCGTTACCATGTTTATGGATTTTGCCAATGTATTTCAGGGCAAGTCCGTAATGGAGGCTGTAAAAGAACGCCGTGCGGAAATGGAAGAATCCGCCATTGATTTTTCCATCCACGGAAAATTTGTAAAATCGCCGGCAGAACTTGTTGAAAAGGAAATCCCCGAACTTGCTGCATACGGCGTTCCGACGTTTAAGTGCTTCATGACCTATAAAAAAGAGGGGGTTATGATCGATGAAGAGACCCTGATAAAGGTATTTGAAAAGGCCAAAGAAGTCGGCGGGCTGCCCATGCTTCATTGTGAAGACAACACCATGGCAGAGGATGCAATAGAAAAAGTGAAAAGAACCGGCGACCTCAGCTGGGTGAATTTTGCGAAAACAAAGCCGGTACAATGTGAGGCCGCGGCCTTTGAACGGGCGTGCAGACTTGCCGAGTATGTGGGAACCGCGATTCTGGTGGTGCATACAACGAATGACGAGGCGCTTAACGCCGCAAGAAAAGCACATAAGAAAGGCCAGGCGGTATACGTTGAAACGGGCCCCCATTATCTCACCCTGTTTGAGGACAACTATAAAAAGGAAAATGGATATCTGTATCTGTGCTCTCCCCCCCTTCGTACACCAAAGGATGCGGAAGATATTTGGCGCGGTATGCAGGACGGAACCATCTCAGTTACCGGATCCGATGACTGTACCTACGATGTAAATGAGAAGGCCGCATTCCTTGAAAAAACCGCTGACGGTAAATATATTCAGGATTTTACGAAGGTCGTGAACGGCATGTCAGGACTCGAAATCAGGCTTCCCATCCTGCTCTCCGAAGGCGTTAACAAGGGACGTCTTTCGATCAACCAGGTATGTGCGCTTACCAGTACGAACATTGCGAAAATATACGGCTGTTTCCCGCAAAAGGGTTTGATCGCACCGGGTTCGGACGCAGATATCGTGATCGTTGATATGGAAAAGGAACTTACCCTATCCAAGGATGTGCTTCATAACAATATCAGTTACTGTCTGCACGACGGCTTTAAAATCAAGGGTTACCCGGTAATGACGATTTCAAAGGGAAACGTTATCCTGGAGGACGGCGTTTTTAAAGGCAAAAAAGGCGCCGGTGAATTTATCCGCCGTAAAATTGATCATAAATATCTTGAAAAACACAGTCTTGAATAGTTTTCCGGAACAGTAATTTGCAAACGGATGTTTGTAATAATATTTGGTATTTTGGAGGAAATGATGAGTACTAATAAGGACGTAAAAGCCCTGCGAAGTGTGGAGTTGATGCCCACCCTAGAGAATGAGCGGACGATGTCGCTTCCCGACTATTTTATCCTTTGGGCCGGAATGACCATCAACGTGGTGGCATTCTCCCTTGGCGCGCAGTACTATAACGGCGGTCAAGGCCTTGGCGCTGTCACACTCATATTCGTTATCCTTGCAGGCTACGGCCTGGTCACCGCGCTCACGGTTCTTTTTGGAGATATCGGTACGAAATACGGCGTTCCGTTTGCCGTATATGTGCGCGCCCCCTTTGGATACAAGGGTGCGATAATCCCCGGTGTATTCCGTGCAATTCCTGCGCTCTACTGGTTTGGATTCCAGACATGGGTAGGCGCGTCGGCGCTCAATTACATCATGGAAAACCTGACCGGATACAACAATCTCACCTTGATGATCATTGCATTCGCCGTTTTCCAGGTAGTAAACGCAATGTATGGACTCAAGGCAATGGCAAAATTCGACTGGATAGCTATCCCTGCACTTGCCATTCTATTCGTAGCAATCGCGGTGGCAATAGGAAAAAAATACAACGTCACGATTCCGGATATCATGGCAACACCCGGTGATGGTAATATGTCCATCGTTTATGCGATATCCGGTATTGCAGGCGGATGGATCACGATGTCCCTCAATGGTTCGGATCTTGCCCGTCAGATCAAGCATGTGCCAAACTATGAAAACAAAGGGTTTATCGCACGGAACAAAAGCGCCCTTGTCGGTCAGTTTTTCGGTCTTATGGTAATCGGCGTTGTCTGTATGCTCATCGGTATGGCCGCCGGCATCACCACCGGCGAATGGGATCTCAACGCAATCTGCAGTACCATCTTCACAAGCAAAATCGGATTGATTCTCGCCTATATCGCCGTTGTGTTTGCCCAGTGGTCTACGAATACCGCAGGAAACCTGATGCCCCCATCCTACATCCTAATCAGCCTTTTCCCAAAGCTCAAGTTCAAGATTTCCGCAATCATCTGCGGCGCCCTTGCAATCATCATTCAGCCATGGAAAATTCAGTCGTCCGGTACTTTCCTCGTGGATGTTCAGGTCCATATCTCGACACTCTTAGGACCGGTAATGGGTATCATGCTTGCCGACTATTTCATCGTCAGAAAGACCAAGGTCAATGTGCAGGATCTCTACTCCTATGGACAGTATGAATACACAAATGGTTTTAACCTCAGTGCTATCATCGCAATTATCGCCGGATTCGGGATAAGTTTCGTCAGCAGTACCTACGGGTTCTTTATCGGTCTCATTGCCGCGCCACTGGTCTACGTAATTCTCATGCGGTGCTTTACCCTCAGAAAATATGAGCAGCATATCGGTCAGTCTGTTAAATTCGACGAGGCGAAATAGGGGATACGAGCATGAAAATGATCATCAGAAACGGAGTCGTCGTGGACGGCTCCGGAAAACCCGGCTACAAAGCGGATGTGCTGATCGAGGGGGAGCGGATTGTCAAGATCGGCAGCATAGCCCCCGCCGGAGACATGGCAGTGATAGACGCCGGGGGATTGACGGTGGCTCCGGGCTTTATCGACACCCACAGCCACAGCGATCTTCAGGTCCTGCTGAACCCGGAAATTCTACCCAAGGTGATGCAGGGCATTACCACCGAGATTCTGGGACAGGACGGCATTTCCATGGCCCCCCTGCCCCCCCGGTTCATAAGTCCCTGGCGTAAAAACCTCGCGGGTCTTGACGGCGACAGCGATGCTATCAACTGGAACTACGAGAACACCGCAGGATACCTCAAGATGATTGAGGCGGTGAAGCCGGGCTTGAACGAAAGCTACCTGGTTCCCCACGGAAACATCCGCATGGAGGCCATGGGCCTGGACAAGCGTCCCCCCAAGGGCGATGAGCTGGAAAAGATGCGGACCATTACCCGCCGGGAAATGGAAGCCGGAGCGGTGGGCCTTTCCACAGGGCTTATCTACATGCCCTGCGCCTATTCGGAGTCCGAAGAAATTATCGCCCTGTGCAGGGTGGTGGCGGAATACGACGGGGTCTTTGTAATCCACCAAAGAAGCGAGGCGGACACCATCCTGGATTCCATGGAAGAGGTGATCAAGATTGGCCGTGAATCCGGGGTAAAGATCCACTACTCCCACTTTAAGGTGTGCGGCAAGAAAAACTGGGATAAAATAGAAAAGATACTGGAACTCCTTGACTTGGCGAAAAAGGAGGGCATCACGGTGTCCTTTGATCAGTATCCCTACGTGGCGGGCAGCACCATGCTGGGGGTTATCCTTCCCCCCTGGGTCCACGACGGCGGCGCCGACAATGTGCTCAAGCGCCTGGCCGATCCGGAACTCCGCAAAAAAATGGTCTACGATATTGAGCACGGCATCCCCGGTTGGGATAACTTTGTGGAATTCGCCGGGCTGGACAAGATCTTTGTGACCAGTGTAAAGACCCAAAAGAACCAGGATACCATCGGCTTAAGTCTTACGGAATTAGGAAAGCTGCGGGGCAAGGACCCCTACGAGGCGACCTTTGACCTCCTCCACCAGGAAGAGAACGCCGTGGGTATGGTGGACTTCTACGGCGCCGAGGAGCATGTACGGCTCTTTATGAAGCGCCCGGAAATGAACGCCTGCACCGACGGTCTCCTGGGCGGCAAGCCCCACCCCCGGGTATACGGCGCCTTCCCCCGCATCCTGGGAAAATATGTGCGGGAAGACAAGGCGCTGACCCTGGAAGAGGCGATCCGCAAAATGACCGGCAAACCCGCCGAAGCGTTCCGCATCAGAGAACGGGGCGCCATAAAAGAAGGATACTTTGCGGACATCACCATCTTTAACGCCGACACCATTATTGACAAGGGAACCTTTACGGACCCCGTGCAATATCCCGTGGGCATAGAATATGTGTTAGTCAACGGAACGGTGACGGTGGAAAACGGCAAACACACCGGCAGGCGGAACGGCGCAGTACTGCGACGGAAAGCTGAAGGAGTGGGGGTGTAACAAGAAAGAGGAATTTTGCCGCCAAGGAACCAATAAGCTTTGTGTCCTTGGCGGTCAATTATGCTTCTACTTCCTTATTTTTCCGGTAGTGCAAAACCGTAGCAATAATTCCTATGATAAGAAGGCCGATGTTAAGTACAAAGGGGAGATTCCGGGAAATCCCGGATAGTCCCCCGGCGATCCAGCCGAAGGGGGCGCTGACAAACATGATGGTCATCTGGAGGAGCGCTAAAACCCGGGCCCGCTCGGCGGCGTCCACATGGAGGGCCACCAGGGATTCAGCGAGCATTGCCAGAATACCCACCGCAAATCCGTCAAAGATCAGGGATATACAGAGGATAAGGTATTTGATACCCCCATTTACGGGGGTAAAGATCAGAATACTCTGCCCGATGATATATACCCCAAATCCCACAAGCAGGGGGATCCGCAGATCCGCCTTGGTAAGCCGGGGAATAATCGTAAAGAAAGATACCAGCGCCAGGATGGACCGGAACATGGGGAAAAAGGGCAGCAGCACATCGGGAATCCCGATTTTTTTGCTGACAATAACCTGCCAAAAGGTGATGTTAATCATCCCGACAATTCCCACCAGGGCAGAGATGAGAATGGCGAAAAGGGTTCCCCGGGACGCCAACATGATTTTAACAATACCGCCGTAGCCGTACAATTCGGAGGCCATGCTTTTTCCCCTGGTTTCCCGCACACGGATCATACCGGTCTGAGTTTCCCGGGAAAAAGCATACAACAGAATGATTTTAATGGTCATTACAATAAAGGCGTTTATATAAAGTATACGAATAGCGGGAACCAGGGTAAGCCGGGATACCAGAATTGAAGAAATCGGTGCGAAGAGAGCGGAAAGATGGCCGCAGCTTATGACCAGCGAATAAATCCGGGTAATTTGACTCTTTTCGGCATCCTCCACCAGGAGGCAATCCCAGGAATTGGTGGTTACCTTCATGGTGCCGTTGAAGAGGGCGGCGACCAGAAAGAACCAAAAATTTTCCGCCCTCAGCCAAATAAGGCAGGGGATGGACCAGGCGATAAAATCGAAGAGGGCGGTGGTTTTACGGCGCCCCAGCTTGTCAGTTATGGGTCCCCCAAGAAAGGCAAAAATCACCTGGGTGAACATGTAAATCGTGGCGACAAACCCGATCTCCCAGTCCTTAAGCCCCAGGGCGATCATATACACCGATGCGTAGGGGAGGCATAAATTCATAGAAAGCCCCCAGAGCGGTTCCGTATAGACACACGCCCGAGGGTTACCCCGTAATTCAACCAGGGTTTTTATAAGAGGATGTTTCACAAAACACTATTCAGGCAGATCTGTCTGTTACCGCGATAATTAAACCGCGGCAACACCGATCCAACGCATCAGTCTCCTTATTTCTTACTACTTTTTTTGTCGTCGCCGCTTTTTTTGCCGCCGCAGTTTTCACCTTAGCTACCACCGCTTTTGCCTTGGGCGCCGCCTTAGCCTTGGCTTTTGCCGCGGTGATCTTTACCTTTGCTGCGGCGGCCTTCGCCTTGGGCGCCGCTTTAGCCTTTACCTGAACTGCAGCCTTTTTCACACCCGCTGCGGCCGCTTTCGCCTTTGGCGCTGCTTTGGCCTTGGCATCGGAAACCGCAGACTTCGCCTTGGCTGCGGCGGTTTTTACCTTCGGGCTCAGCTTCTTTACCACCGCTTTGGCCTTCGCCGTAATGGAATTGTTAATTACCGCCTGGGCGCCCGCAAGCCGGGCCAGGGGTACCCGGAAGGGTGAGCAGGAAACATAGCTCAGACCGGACCGGTAGCAGAAGTCGATGGTTGCGGGATCGCCGCCGTGCTCGCCGCAGATACCGACCTTAAGATTCGGGTTAACCGCCCGGCCTTGTTTTGTGGCGTAATCAATAAGGAAGCCCACCCCCTCTTCATCAATCGACTTGAAGGGATCCACGTCAAGCACATTCTGCTGGAGATATGAGGGCAGGAAAGAAGCCACGTCGTCCCGGCTAAAGGCAAAGGTCATTTGGGTAAGATCGTTGGTACCAAAGCTGAAGAAGTCCGCATATTTGGCTATATGCGCCGCCCGGATGGCTGCCCGGGGTACCTCTATCATGGTACCAATCTTCACCGGGAGTTTTACCCCGGCTTTCCCAAATACATCCTTGAGTATCTTTTCTGCGCTGGGACGGAGCAATTTCAGTTCCCGGGCGGTAACCACAATGGGGATCATAATTTCCGGGTTTACCGGAATGTTTTGCTTGATACAGTCCACCGCCGCCAGCGCTATGGCTTCAACCTGCATGTCATAGATTTCCGGGTAGGTAACCGCCAAACGGCAGCCACGGTGCCCCAGCATGGGGTTAGCTTCCCGGAGCCGTTCGATCTTCGGGGTCAGGGTTTCCACGCTCACGCCGATATGTTCCGCAAGTTCCAGAGTCTCCTCCGGGGTATGGGGTACAAATTCATGGAGCGGCGGGTCCAGGAGCCGGATAGTTACCGGCCGGCCCTCCATGGCTTTAAAGATACCAAAGAAATCCTGCTTCTGCAGGGGAAGGATCTTCTTCAAAGCTTCCTTCCGGCCCTCCACCGTATCCGCCACAATCATGGCCCGGAAGTGGATGAGCTTGTCCTTGTCAAAGAACATATGTTCGGTTCGGCAGAGTCCCACACCCTGGGCGCCGAACTCAAAGGCCCGTTTAGCGTCTTCCGGCTGGTCCGCATTGGTCCTAACGTCGAAGCCCTTAAGGGTTCCCCGCCTGGCCGTAGTACGAACTTCATCGCACCACTTGAGGAAGGTCTCCATATCCTTGCCGATTTCCGGGTTCACCAGGGGCAGTTTCCCCTCGTAGACTTCGCCGGTGGAACCGTCGATGGAGAGCCAGTCCCCTTCGTTGAAAACCTTGCTCCCCACCGTAGCAGTTTTTCCCTGAACCGATACACCCTTGGCGCCGGCCACACAGGGGGTACCCATACCGCGGGCAACCACCGCCGCATGGCTGGTCATACCGCCGGTAGAGGTGAGTATACCCTGGGAAACCACCATACCGCCTATATCCTCGGGGCTGGTATCCTGGCGGACCAGGAGCACCTTTTCCCCCCGCTCGTGCCATTCCTCAGCTTCCTTGGCGGTAAATACGATCCGCCCGCAGGCCGCGCCCGGGGACGCGTTAAGCCCCTTGGTAATCGGCTTGGCGTTCTTCAATGTCGTAACGTCGAACATAGGGTGGAGCAGCTGATCCAGCAGCGCCGGGCTAACCCGGAGTATGGCCGTATTTTTATCGATAAGTTTTTCCCCAACCATGTCCACCGCAGTTTTAACCGCCGCCGCGCCGGTCCGTTTGCCGTTCCGGGTCTGGAGCAGGAAAAGCTTACCCTGCTGAACGGTGAATTCCATATCCTGCATATCCCGGAAGTGTTTTTCCAGGCGGTCCTTAATCTTCACCAGTTGGTCGTAGATCCGCTTGTTTTCCTTCGCCAGGGCGGCAATCTTTTCCGGAGTCCGGATACCCGCCACCACATCCTCACCCTGGGCGTTCATCAGATATTCGCCGTAGAATTCCCTAACCCCCGTGGAGGGGTCCCGGCTGAAACAGACCCCGGTACCGGAATCGTTACCAAAGTTGCCGTATACCATGGACTGCACGTTTACCGCGGTCCCCTTAACATTTTTAATATCGTTGATCTGCCGGTATTTAATAGCCCGCTCGTTATTCCAGGAACCGAAGACCGCGTTTACCGCGCCCCAGAGCTGATCCAGCGGCTTCTGGGGAAAATCTTTTTTCGTTACGTCCTTAACAATTTTCTTGTAGTCACTCACCAACAGTTCCAGGTCCCCGGCGCTCAGGTCCGTATCAAGATGAATCCCCCGCGCATCCTTGATTTTCTTGATAGCCGCTTCAAAATCATCACCGGGAACCCCCATGACCACATCGCCGTACATCTGGATAAAACGCCGGTAGGCATCCCAGGCAAAGCGGGGGTTCTTCGTTTTTTCCGCCAGCCCCAGAACCGCCTTGTCGTTAATACCCAGATTGAGAATCGTATCCATCATACCGGGCATAGAAACCGGCGCGCCTGAGCGGACCGATACCAGAAGGGGATCAATAGGATCTCCCAGCTTTTTCCCCATCACCTTTTCAAGTTTTGTCAGATAGGTCTGGACATCCTGCTCAAGCCCCGCAGGGTACTTTCGTTTATTTTCATAAAAAGCCGCGCATACTTCGGTAGAAATAGTAAATCCCGGGGGAACCGGGATGCCAAGATTAGTCATTTCCGCCAGATTAGCGCCCTTACCGCCAAGGACATCCTTCATCCCCGCTTCACCCTCGGCCTTACCTTCGCCGAAAAAATACACGTATTTTTGTTTTGCCATTATTTCCTCCAATATGATGCTTCTATTTTAGCAGTATAGAGGCAAAAAAGCAATAGGAGGGGGAAGTCTCCCCCCTCGCTCCAGCCTTGCCCTTATCGTCAGGAGTTTTGCAAAACAAAACTCCAAAAGACTTGCGTAAGCAAGTCTTACGCTCCCCCCCTCAGCGGGGGTTCCACCCCCGCAACGCCCCCAAGAATGTCAAGTTTTGTGTTAAGCGCCTCTGCGTAATCATTTCTTATACATATCAGGCAGATCAAGCAAGTAATCCTGAAATTCTGTTGTGTGTCCTTTTATAGAATCGGTGATAAAATCTATAAAAGGCTTCATAGACTGAAATATCCAAATAATCTTTTCTACAAACAGTTCCTGGCTGCATGATACATCTTTTTCCAAATACTGTTTTACTGCGAAATTTTCTTTGTCGATAATAACACCCGGATCAAATGATTCAACGATACTATTATATTCGCTTTCATGTTCTTTTATATGATCATGCAGAAAACCTAATAGCGTATCATCATCTAATACACCTCCGCAAACATACATGGTTTCCGCCGTTATGGTAATTGAAAAGCCGACATTTAGCTAAAGACCCATCGGCGAATCTGCCCAAAAGCGCTGTTTTTTTCAAAAAACTTTATTTTCACTAATGCGTTTTACCGGGTAGCATCGTATATGGGGCGCCGGGGCAGTCGGTTTGCAGAAACACCCCCGGTATGGTATATTAATCTTAATATGGAACGAGGAAAAATGGTGGGAATAACCTACACAGAGATCACCCTGCTAAACGCAGGTGATGTGGGAAATGCTAAACGTGGCATTATTAAGGCATCGGCAATCCGGAAAACAAGCGTCCGGGCGCTGGTGGATACCGGCGCGGCAACCCTGGTTATCAACGAGGCGATGCGGCAGAAACTGGGGCTGGGCATTGAGTCCGTCGGCGATGTTACCCTCGCCGATGGCGGGACTGAGGAATGCCAATTTACGGAACCCGTCAAGGTGTGCTGGAAAAACCGCTCAACCTCCTGCGAGGCGATGGTGATGGTTCATGGCGATGAGGTACTGCTCGGCGCCATCCCCATGGAAGCCATGGACTTAACCGTAAACCCCGCGCGCCAGGAAGTGACCGGCGCCCACGGCGATAGGGTCCTGCTTCTGGCTAAATAAACATTATGTGGTTATCCCTAAGGTGAAATTTTAAAAAAAATTCATACTATTATTGTAATATTTATTGGTTTTGTGGTATATATTATGAAATATAAGCATTTGCGGGAGAAATTTCAGTGGATACCGGTAGCCATAGCTTGCAGAAAATTAAACAACGCCTCACCCTTCTCCCCCGTGGTATAGCCCTGTTGTGGGCGTTCCTCCCCCTCTCGGGATGCGAGATGTTGAACCTGTCCACGGATACGTTTATCGAACAGCAGACCAGCATAGCCGAAGGCCAAAGCTGGGAGTTCATAAGCGGGGGTGTCGTCAGTCCCTCCGGAGTACCGATTATTACCCCCGGGGCAAGTTTTATTGAGGTAAAGCTCCAAAACCATCTAAATTATGATTTAAAGCTCAATGTGGTAAGCCGGGACAAGCTCGCCCAGGGGCGTACCCTGGAGGCAAAGCCCCTGGGGTACGAAAAGGTTCTAATCCGTATAGACGGCGCCGAGCTGGGGGACGAGTTTAACCTCACTCTAAAAATGGGAACCGCCGACGGGCTGCGGAACTTTAGCGATTTCAAGCTGCCCATGGTGGTCTGCAACTCCCCCCTCCGGGTAACCATACCCGGGACCGCAAACGAGGCGCTTACCGGCGCTGCGGTTGGCGCCCCCGTAATCGCCCACTGGGAAATGCAGCCCTGGGACGAACACCGGGGTATGCAAAAACTCACCCTGGAATTTCAGCAGGAGAATGACGCCATACTCACGGAAAATTACGATTTGATCTGGGATGAAACGACCAGTGATGAAATGACCGGTGACGAAACGACCGGCGCTTGGGCCCTTGTGGGGGTCGATGCATCCAGGAATTTCGGCTTTAGCGATGGCCTTTACCATATCAATTTCCCCATGCCCATAAGAAGAAACCGCTTACCCGTGGAGGAATACTATTTCTTCCGCCTTACGGTGACCGATATTTATGGATTTATCGAAGAGGCTTTTACCCCCGGCTTTGATGAAACAACCGTAAGCCCCGGTACCAGTCAGGGCATCCAGGTTATCTTTAGCGGCATCCCGGCGGATGAGTTTAGCGAGCTCTCTGTCACCGGGACAAGCGGGGTCCTCCCCTGGGAGACCGCCTTGACCCTCACGGTAATGGGCTATCCCGCCGGGGCGGCCTTCCAGTGGTACATAGACGGCGTCCCGGTCACCGCAGGCGGTACCGGCGTTTCCTTGAGCCTCTCCGACAGGTATTTCACCCTGGCATCCCACCAGGTAATGGTAAAAATGACCCTGTCCGGGGTGGTTTACTCCAAGTCCGTAAGCTTTAGGGTTGAGTAAAGAGGAATAGGAAATGACAAACTATACCGGACCGAAAAAAATAAGCGCCGTCCTTTTCCTTGGTTGTCTGATTTTTTCCGCCTGTTCCAATATATTTGAAAGTTCAAACCGCTCGGCAGACTCGATTCCCCCGGGGAAGGGGCGGGTTATCGTAAAGATTGGAAATTCAAGCAATGCCAGTATCCGTACCCTGATGCCGTTGGATATCCCGGTTTTTTCCAAATATGAATTGGACTTTACCGCCGCCGGACAAGTTCCGTTTTCCGAGACCGTTTCAAGTTCCGCAGGAATTGCCCGTCTGACCGGCAGCGGTTTTCCGGTAGATCTGGCCCCGGCGGTTTGGAGCCTGACGCTTACCGCCTTTGTTTCCAACGGCGGCGCTTATTTGCGGGCCGCACAAAATACGATCACCCTTGATGTTATCGACGGCGCTCTTACCCTGCAAACCATAACGGTGGACCCCATCCCCATAACCCAGGGTGGGGATGGCCTTTTCCATTGGAACCTGGCGGTTTCAGGTGTTTCCTATACGGGAACCCTAACTGTAGCGAAGGAAGGTGGGAGCGCAGTGTTGAGCAAGAACTTCCCTGCGGACAATCTTACCGGGACCGCCGCGGTGCCTGCGGGCTATTATGTTATGATCCTGGAATTAACCAACGATGCGAATAAAACTGCCCGCCGGGTGGAGGTGGTACATATCTACCCCGGGCTTACCACCAATGGGGATTTCAATTTTTCGGCCGGCGACTTTGTTACCCAGAAGTACCTTGAGGGAACGCTCTCCCTGTCTGATTTTTCAAGCGGCGCCGTCTCAGCGCTTACGGTCAGGGCCTACAGTTCCGGCTTTACGGAATTGCTTGACACTACTACCACCGCCGCTGCCGGGACCTGGAAGATGAAAGTCCCGGTCACCCACAACGACGTAGATTTTCTGGCGATCATTACGACAACGGATAGTAAAACCTATACCTTAATCGCGGGAGCGGCCTCCGTAGGGGATGCCGGCCAGTCCGGTATAACCCTCTCGGCGGTACACAAACCCGTTGTCACCTGGGCTGAACTCAAACAAGCCCTGGACCGGATACCCCCGGCCTCTACCGGCTTTGCCCCGGACGGTGAAAGCGTCCTGAGCATCGGCGCTTCTTTTACTGCCGCAGCCGATCCCGGAACCATCGTTTTAACCAAGCCCATTACCCTGAAGGCGGATACCGCGCCCCAAACTATTACCCGGGGAACGGGGATGTCAGGCGCGTTCTTTGACATACAAAGCGGCGGGAGCCTTACCCTGGGCGAAACTTCCGCAGCAAGTCTATTGACCCTAAACGGGGACTTCGTAACAGCCGTCGACGCGCTTGTCACCGTGAATGGCGGAAGCCTGGTTATGAATGATAATGCGCTTATCGCCAACAATACAAACTACGGCGTTTCTGTAAATACCGGCGGTTTTACCATGTCCGGGAGCGCCCAGGTGGCGCAAAACAATCCGGTGTACCTTGCGGCGGGGCGGGCAATTATCCTGGGCGGCGACTTGACCCAGTCGCCTGCGGCTGCCATCGCCTTACCGGCTTCTACGGCCCTTGACGCCCAGGTTCTGGAAGGATCCGCCTACCTCAGCGGGAATCACCGTAAGTTTACCATTGCCGGCTATGATCCCGACGTGCGCTGGGTGAATGCCCAGGGGAAACTGGAGTTTGTGAAGTTCCTTGAGGGAACGCTCTCCCTGTCCGCTTTCTCAGGCGGGACCGCCTTGGCGATTACGGTCAAGGCCTACAGCGCCGGCTTTACGGCGCCGCTTGACGCCGATACCGCCGTCAATACCGGCGGGACCTGGACCTGGAAAGCGAAAGTCCCGCTCGCCCAAAACGCCATAGATTTTCTGGCGATCATTACGACAGCGGATGGCAAAACCTATACCGTAATCGCGGGGACCGTGAGCTCCGCAGGGGACCAGTCCGGTATAAGCCTCTCTGTGACGTATAACCCCATCGTCAGTTGGGCGGGACTCAAAGAGGCCATTGATCGGATACCCCCGGCCTCTACCGCCGACTTTACCCCGGCTGACGAAAGCGTCCTGGTCATCGGCGCTAGTTTTACTGCCACAGCCGCTCCGGGAACCATCGTTTTAAACAAGGCCATTACCCTGAAGGCGGATACTACATCAGACCGGAACATTACCCGGGAAACGGGGATGACCGGCGCGTTCTTTGACATACAAAGCGGCGGCAGCCTTACCCTGGGTGAAACTTCCGCAGTAAAGCTATTAACCCTGGACGGGGGTTCCGTAACAGCCGCCGCCGCGCTTGTCGCCGTGAATGGCGGAAGCCTGGTTATGAATAATAATGCGCTTATCGCCAACAATACAAATTACGGCGTTTCTGTAAATACCGGCGGTTTTACCATGTCCGGGAGCGCCCAGGTGGCGCAAAATAACCCGGTGTACCTTGCGGCGGGGCGGACAATCACCCTGGGCGGCGCCTTGACCCAGACACTCACGGCTGCCATCGCCTTACCGGCTTCTACCGCCCTTGACGCTCAGGTTCTGGATGGAGCCATCAGCGGAAATAACGATAAGTTTACCATTGCCGGCTATGACCCCGATGTGCGCTGGGTGAATGCCGCCGGGCAACTGGAGCAGCTTTCCTTGGTCCTGGAGGGAACGCTCTCACTGACTGATTTCTCAGGCGGCGCCCCTTCGGTGATTACGGTCAGCGCCTACAGCGACGCTACCTTTACCTCTACCTCGGCGCTTGACTCTGTTTCCGCCGTCAATGCCGGAACCTGGACCTGGAAAGTGAAAGTCCCGGTCACTTGCACCAACGCATATTTTCTGGCGGCCATTACGGCGGGCGGCAAAACCTATACCCTAATCGTGGGGACGACCTCCGTAGAGGGCACCAGCAAGTCCGGTATAGACCTCTCTGCGGTGTATAAACCCGTCACCAGTTGGGCGGAACTCAAGCAGGCCCTTGGTCGGATACCTGCCTTTACCAGCTTTGTCCCGGGCGAGGAAAGCGTCCTGGTCATCGGCGCTTCTTTTGATGCAACCGATTCCATCGTTTTAAACAAGGCCATTACCCTGAAGGCGGATTCCTCAGACCAGAGCATTACCCGGGGAACGGGGATGACCGGCGCATTCTTTGACATACAAAGCGGTGGCAGCCTTACCCTGAGCGAAACTTCCGCAGCAAAGCTATTGACATTAAACGGGGGCTCCGTGACAGCCGCCGCCGCGATTATCGCCGTGAATGGCGGAAGCCTGATTATGAAAGATAAAGCGAGCATCACTAACAATACAAGCTACGGCGTTTCTGTGAATACCGGCAGTTTTACTATGTCCGGGAGCGCCCAGGTGGCGCAAAATAATCCGGTGTACCTTGAAACGGGGCGGACAATCGCCCTGGGTGGCGCCTTGACCCAGACGACTGCGGCTGCTATCACTTGGGTACCGGCGACTTATACCGCTAATACACCGGTTCTGGATGGAACCATCAGCGGAAATAACACGAAGTTTACCATTGCCGGCTATGACCCTGCGGTGCGTTATGTGGATACTAACGGGAAACCGGCGCAGCGTGAACCTTCCATAACCTGTGTGATCGGCTATTCTCAGCTTTCATTTAGCGGCGCTGCCGTGGCGGTTGACCGCGACGCAATGGTAACCGTGACGGCCCTAAATGCCACGGGCCTAATGTTAAGCGGCTGGACCGCATCAGGGCGGGATTATAGGGGAGCCCGAATCACCCTTTCCAATGTAACCGGCGCCACCGGAAGCCTCACATTTACCGCCCCATCGGCTGCGGGGGAGTATGATATAACCATAACGGTTAGCGTTAACGGCAAAATCCATTCAGGAAATTTCAGGCTTAGGGTGCGAGCATGAGCGGGAACATACACATGAACAGGAAAACAATTAAGCGGCGTATTCTTTTTACCCTTCTTCCGGGGATACTTTTTCTCGCCTCCTGCGCCCAACCCCTGGCGCATTACCCCAAAACCGAACCGGGGACACCGGGGACCGTGACCATACGCCTGAGCCTCGGAACAGGGCTTGCCCGCACTGCAGTACCGACAATAGACCCCGGGTTTTATGCCGTGAGAATTACCGATACTTCGGACACCGTTACCTATGGCTCAGGCTCGGACGCGAGCGGAATTGTTTCTGTCTCCTTTTCGACTCCCCCCGATGCGACGGTAATTTCGGTAAACATTATTGCTGAAGCTTATGCCGTAGAAGGCGGTCTCCTCTTGGCCCAGGGCAAAAAAGAATCCTTTCCAAGCTCCAGCCTGGGGGATTCATCTATCACGGTTACCCTTAACCTGGTCGACCCCGGCTCCGGAACCGGGGATATACGCCTGACCCTCAGGTTTCAGGAACCCGCTGATCCCGCCGATGCGGTTGCCGCCGTGGAAGCCCACCTCTACCCCGATGGAACGCCTTTTACCGATGAATGGACCCCCTATTCCAAACGGTTCACCCGGGATAGCGATCCCGGCATTTCCGATCCTCCTTCTTATGACGGATACCGTCAAATTACCTTTGAAGCGGCGGATGTGCCGACGGGGAACGCCGCCTTAAGTCTGTGGTTCTACCGGAAAGACGGTTCCCTGATCAAGGTTTTTGACGACCTGGGGATTCTGGTCTATAAAAACCAGACCACCAATAAGTGGATAGTAGACGGCGCTTTAGTATCAAGCTTTGACCTCACGGCGGAGAATTTCCTCTCCTCCGATGCTAGTCTGTTGGGGATAACCACCGATGCCGGAACCCTGTCCCCGGGTTTTGGCATCGGCATTTATCACTACGGCGGCTTGACCGGCACAGGTAATCTGACCCTGGGCTTTACCCTGGGAAAGCCGGGGCAGACTTATGCCCTGGAAGTAAACGGGACGGTTCTTGCAAGCCCCTCAGTTGATCATACGGGAGATACCTATTCGGCGAGTATTACCGGCCTTACCCTACAGTTTAACAAAGTAACCATCATTGTAAGCGCCCCGGATCGTCTGCACAGCAGCCGGTACACCCTGGACTATACCAATGGGTCATCCCCAACAACGGTCTATTATGTTAGCCCCGGGGGAAACGACTCCGCAAACGGATCAAGCCTGGCCACCGCCAAGGCTTCGGTACAGGCGGCGGTGACTGCCATAGGAACCGCCTATACCGGCTCCTGGCCCGGTGGAACTGGTGCAGGCGCCGAGCCTGCGGTGATCATTGTGAGCGGGGAAGTAATCTATGATAGTACTTCTGCAGGCACAGACGGGATGGTTGATATAATCGACTCCGGCGCTAACCTGTATGATACCTTGCCCCCGATCATCCTCCAGGGAAATCCCGATAACCACGGTACACTCAATGCCGATCAACAAAACCGGGTGTTGTACATAGACAATGCCGATGTACGGCTGGGGGACAGTCTGACCCTCACGGGCGGGGAACTTCCCAGCGACGATGGCGGCGGGGTGAAAGTCGTGAACGGGACCTTCACCATGAGCGGGGGAACCATCAGCGGGAATATCGCCTACTGGGGTAGTGGGGTGTCACTTGATAGCGGGACCTTCACCATGAGTGGGGGCAGTATCACCGGGAATGGGAATGATTCATTTGGAGACAGCGCCACTGGCGGAGTCGGGGTGTTTGTTGGCGGGGCTTTCACCATGAGCGGGGGAACCATCAGCAATAATATCATGGGACAAGGCTTGGGTGGCGGGGTGCTGGTGCATGCCGGGAAGACATTCACCATGACCGGCGGGACCATCAGCGGAAATAAAGTTCTGAGCAACCCTGATAGCAAAGGCGGCGGGGTGTATGTAGAAGGGGACGGCGTCTTTACCATATCCGGGGGCAGTATCAGCGGCAATACCGCCGGCGAGGATGGCGGCGGAGTGTTTGCCGACGGGACTTTCGACATGACCGGTGGA